>NZ_CP169531.1:3245000-3430000 GCF_041950555.1 Zobellella sp. DQSA1 | reverse complement strand
GGCGTGAATACATAGCGTCACGAGGCGAACCGGGAGAACTGAAACATCTAAGTACCCCGAGGAAAAGAAATCAACCGAGATTCCCCTAGTAGCGGCGAGCGAACGGGGACCAGCCCTTAAGCAGCTTGGGTGGTAGTGGAACGGTCCTGGAAAGGCCGGCCGTAGTGGGTGATAGCCCCGTACACCAAACCGCCCTTGCTGTGAAATCGAGTAGGACGGGACACGTGATATCCTGTCTGAACATGGGGGGACCATCCTCCAAGGCTAAATACTCCTGACTGACCGATAGTGAACCAGTACCGTGAGGGAAAGGCGAAAAGAACCCCTGTGAGGGGAGTGAAATAGAACCTGAAACCGTGCACGTACAAGCAGTGGAAGCCGACTTGTTCGGTGACTGCGTACCTTTTGTATAATGGGTCAGCGACTTACTTTTAGTAGCAAGGTTAACCGTATAGGGGAGCCGTAGGGAAACCGAGTCTTAACTGGGCGTTGAGTTGCTAGGAGTAGACCCGAAACCCGGTGATCTAGCCATGGGCAGGTTGAAGGTTGAGTAACATCAACTGGAGGACCGAACCCACTAACGTTGCAAAGTTAGGGGATGACCTGTGGCTGGGGGTGAAAGGCCAATCAAACCGGGAGATAGCTGGTTCTCCCCGAAAGCTATTTAGGTAGCGCCTCGGACGAATACTACTGGGGGTAGAGCACTGTTTGGACTAGGGGGTCATCCCGACTTACCAACTCCATGCAAACTCCGAATACCAGTAAGTACTATCCGGGAGACACACGGCGGGTGCTAACGTCCGTCGTGAAGAGGGAAACAACCCAGACCGCCGGCTAAGGTCCCCAAGTCCTAGTTAAGTGGGAAACGAGGTGGGAAGGCTCAGACAGCCAGGATGTTGGCTTAGAAGCAGCCATCATTTAAAGAAAGCGTAATAGCTCACTGGTCGAGTCGGCCTGCGCGGAAGATGTAACGGGGCTAAACTAGGCACCGAAGCCGCGGATTCATGCATTGCATGAGTGGTAGGGGAGCGTTCTGTAAGTCTGCGAAGGTGTGTTGTGAAGCATGCTGGAGATATCAGAAGTGCGAATGCTGACATGAGTAACGATAATGGGGGTGAAAAGCCTCCACGCCGGAAGACCAAGGGTTCCTGTCCAACGTTAATCGGGGCAGGGTGAGTCGGCCCCTAAGGCGAGGCCGAAAGGCGTAGTCGATGGGAAACGGGTTAATATTCCCGTACTGACACACATTGCGATGGGGGGACGGAGAAGGCTAGATGGGCCAGGCGTTGGTAGTCCTGGTGAAAGGGTGTAGGCAGTGTGTTTAGGCAAATCCGGACGCACAATGCTGAGACCTGAGACGAAGTCACCACGGTGACGAAGTCATTGATGCCCTGCTTCCAGGAAAAGCCTCTAAGCTTCAGATGTGTGTGAACCGTACCCCAAACCGACACAGGTGGTCGGGTAGAGAATACCAAGGCGCTTGAGAGAACTCGGGTGAAGGAACTAGGCAAAATAGTACCGTAACTTCGGGAGAAGGTACGCTGGAGCGGGTGAAGTCCTTCGCGGATGGAGCCTGAGCCAGTCGCAGTGACCAGGTGGCTGGGACTGTTTATCAAAAACACAGCACTGTGCAAACTCGCAAGAGGACGTATACGGTGTGACACCTGCCCGGTGCCGGAAGGTTAATTGATGGGGTTAGCCGCAAGGTGAAGCTCTTGATCGAAGCCCCGGTAAACGGCGGCCGTAACTATAACGGTCCTAAGGTAGCGAAATTCCTTGTCGGGTAAGTTCCGACCTGCACGAATGGTGTAACCATGGCCACGCTGTCTCCACCCGAGACTCAGTGAAATTGAATTCGCCGTGAAGATGCGGTGTACCCGCGGCTAGACGGAAAGACCCCGTGAACCTTTACTACAGCTTGGCACTGAACATTGACCCTACATGTGTAGGATAGGTGGGAGGCTGTGAAGCGGTGACGCCAGTTGCCGTGGAGCCGACCTTGAAATACCACCCTTGTATGTTTGATGTTCTAACGTTGCCCCCTTATCGGGGGTGCGGACAGTGCCTGGTGGGTAGTTTGACTGGGGCGGTCTCCTCCCAAAGAGTAACGGAGGAGCACGAAGGTTGGCTAAGTACGGTCGGACATCGTACGGTTAGTGCAATGGCATAAGCCAGCTTAACTGCGAGACGGACAGGTCGAGCAGGTGCGAAAGCAGGTCATAGTGATCCGGTGGTTCTGAATGGAAGGGCCATCGCTCAACGGATAAAAGGTACTCCGGGGATAACAGGCTGATACCGCCCAAGAGTTCATATCGACGGCGGTGTTTGGCACCTCGATGTCGGCTCATCACATCCTGGGGCTGAAGTCGGTCCCAAGGGTATGGCTGTTCGCCATTTAAAGTGGTACGCGAGCTGGGTTCAGAACGTCGTGAGACAGTTCGGTCCCTATCTGCCGTGGGCGTTGGATGATTGAGGGGGGTTGCTCCTAGTACGAGAGGACCGGAGTGAACGAACCGCTGGTGTTCGGGTTGTCATGCCAATGGCACTGCCCGGTAGCTAAGTTCGGAATCGATAACCGCTGAAAGCATCTAAGCGGGAAGCGAGCCCCGAGATGAGTCATCCCAGAGGTCTAGAACCTCCTAAAGGGCCGTTTGAGACTAAGACGTAGATAGGCAGGGTGTGTAAGCGCGGTGACGTGTTGAGCTAACCTGTACTAATGACCCGTGCGGCTTAACCATACAACACCCAAGAAGTGTGAGGCCTTGCAGGTCGAGAACGAATTCATCAGGCAGAGAATTGCTCCTGCATTTTCTGCATTGCCGCCATGCCTGGCGGTGAGCTTTTCCGGATTAAAGTTTATGCCTGGCGGCGATAGCGTTGTGGTCCCACCTGACTCCATGCCGAACTCAGAAGTGAAACGCACCCGCGCCGATGATAGTGTGGCAGCTGCCATGTGAAAGTAGGTCACTGCCAGGCACCCAAATTAGTTGCTGACTAAGACGCTTATGCGGAGCGGTAGTTCAGTTGGTTAGAATACCGGCCTGTCACGCCGGGGGTCGCGGGTTCGAGCCCCGTCCGCTCCGCCATCAAACACAAAAAGCCACCTTCGGGTGGCTTTTTTGTTTTCGGCTGCGCCAGATGCCTGCACGCGATGGCATGGCTGGTTGGCTCCGGATCCTCAGTGCCGGCATCCTGCGATCCAGGTCACACTTCATTAATCACCCGTCTTCTGCTTTTTTCTGTTATTTACTTTAAATTCAATTAATTATGCTTATCTTGGTTTTTCCAGTCAGCTTGTGGAGAGATTTAGCGATTGCCAGCTTTGTTAATGGGATGTATACATAATTATGAATTCATAATGATGTTGACGGCAACATCGAACCCAAGGAGAAGGCGATGGATAGCAATGTATACTCTTTTGGTCACAAATTTAAGAAGAGTTTGTTAATGATAGTGCTGGGGGCCGGTCTGTGTGCCGGGACGGCGGGAGCCGAGACCCTGAGGGTGGCGGGCAACTTCGCCGCCGATCACTCCAGCAGCCTGGCGATGGAAGTGTTCAAGCAGGAAGTGGAAACGGCCACCGAGGGCGATATCAAGGTTCAGCTGTTTCCGGCCATGCAGCTGGGCGGGGCTTCCGAGAATGTGGATCAGGTGCGCTCTGGGGTGCTGAGCATGACCTGGATCGGTGTTTCCTTCCTGTCCCGTACCGTGCCCGAGCTGGAAGCCGTCAGCCTGCCCTTCGTGTTCAAGGACAGGGAAGCCGCGTTCAGGGTGATCGACGGCCGGGTCGGCGAATTGCTCAACGGCAAGCTGGCGGACAAGGGCTTTGTCGCCCTGGGCTTTATGGAGCTGGGACCGCGCCATATCACCAACAGCGTCAGGCCCATCGACTCCATCGATGATTTCGCCGGCCTCAAGATCCGCCTGCAGCCGAACGAAACCCACCTCAAGACGTTCCGTGCCCTGGGTGCCAGCCCGACCTCCATGGGCATCAACGAAGTCTATTCCGCCCTGCAACAAAAGGTGATCGACGGCCAGGAGAATCCCTTCAGCATCATCCGCAAGAACAACTACCAGGAAGTGCAGCAGTACCTGACCGACACCGGCCATTTCTTCGACTTTATCGTGGTAGTGGCCAACAAGAAGCGCTTCGACAAGCTCTCCGCCGCAGAGCAGCAGCTGATGCGTGACGCCATGGCCAAGGCGGTGCAGTGGCAGCGGGAAAGGGCAGCGGAAGAGGATCTGCAGTCCCGGGAGCAGCTGGTGGCCGCCGGCATGCAACTGAACCAGGTCAGCCCCGAGCTCTACCAACAGATGCAGCAGCAGACCGCCGGCATCATCGAGGAGCTGAAAGCGCGCCTGGGTGACGAACTGGTCGATGCGGTGCTGGAGGATGCGAAGTCATGAAAGCCGGTCATTCCGAGCAAGCCGGCATGCTGAGCGGGCCTTCCCCCTTGCTTTCGCCGGCAGCGGCCCTGCGCCGCTGCCTGCTGGGGCTGGACGGGCTGTCCCGTTATGCCATCTGCACCAGCATGGCCACCATGGTGCTGCTGGTGTCGGCCCAGGTATTTTGCCGCTATGTCTTGTCCGAGTCCATCGACTGGGCCGACGAAATGTCCCGCCTGGCCTTCGTATGGGCGGTGTTCCTCGCCATTCCCCACGGCCTGAAGCAGGGCGTCCACGTGGGTATCGATGTGATCACCAACCGGCTGCCGGCCCGGCTGCAGGAAGGGCTGGCCCGGCTGATGCTGGCGGTCAGCGGCGTGCTGATGGTGGTGGTCTGCTACCAGTCGGTGCTGGTGGCCATCGACGGCTGGGGCGAGATGATGCCGACGGTGCCGCTGAGTGCGGCGGTATTCTACGTGCCGGTGATGCTGAGCTGCGGCCATGCCTTGCTGCATTTGCTGTTCATGGCCTGGCAGGGCACCCGTGTCTGGGCCGATAAGGAGGACGCCTCATGACTACCCTGGCGATTATCACCTTCCTGATCCTGGCGTTGCTGGGCATGCCGCTCGCCTTCGCCCTCGGGCTGGCGGCCCTCGGTGGCCTGGCCTACAGCGGCATCGAGCTGTCGGTCATGCCCCAGCGCATGATGCACGCGGTCAACTCCTTTCCGCTGATGGCGATACCGCTGTTCATGCTGGCGGGCGAGCTGATGGTCGGCGGCCAGGTGATGCAGCGCACTATCGACTTCGCCAACGCCTTCGTCGGCCGGGTCAAGGGTGGGCTGGCCCATGTCACCCTGCTGTCCGGGCTGGGCCTGGCCTCGGTGACCGGTGCCGCCGTGGCGGGTGCCAGCGCCCTCGGCACCACCATGATGCCGGCGATGAAAAAGCATTACGACGCGGGCTTCGGCTCGGCGGTGGTGGCGTCCGCCTCCAACCTGGGGCCCATTATTCCCCCCAGTGCGGCGATGATCGTCTACGCCCTGATGGCCGGCTCCTCGGTGTCGGTGGGCGGCCTGTTCATGGCCGGCGTGGTGCCCGGCATCCTGCTGGTGGTGGGCATGATGGCGCTGTCGAGCTGGATTGCGCACCGCAAGGGCTATGCGCCCACCGGCGAGCCCTTCAGCCTGAAGAACCTGCTGCTGCAAACCCGGCGGGCAGGGGCCATCATGCTGATGCCGGTGGTGGTGATCGGCGGCATCGTCGGCGGTGTCTTTACCGCCACCGAAGGCGCGGCCATCGCGGTGATCTACGCCTTTGTCATCGGCAAGTGGGTGACCCGCAAGCTGGCCTGGGCCGATCTGCCGGGCTGCATGTTCCGGGCGGCACTGACCTCGGCCGTGGTCGGCGCCCTGATCGCTTTCGCCACGCCGCTGACCTTCCTGTTCACCATTGACCTGATCCCGCTGCGGCTGTCGGCATTCATCCAGGCGCTGACCGACAATCCCCATCTGTTCCTGGCGCTGGTGATGGGGATGCTGCTGGTGGTGGGCATGTTCTTGGAGTCGAACGCGGCCTACATCATGCTGGTGCCGCTGTTCGCCCCCATCGCCCTGGCCTACGGCATAGACCCGCTCTACTTCGGGTTCCTGTTCGTGTTCAACCTGGTGATCGGCATGATGACACCGCCGGTCGGGGTGCTGCTGTTCGTGATGTGCGGTATCGCCAAGATCCCCATGTCCCAGTTGCTGCGCTACGTCTGGCCCTTTATTGCCCTGCAGTACCTGGTGCTGGTGTTGTGCTGGATTTTCCCCGGGATAGTGACGGCCCTGCCGCGCGCCCTGGGTTATTGATGACTTGATGTGATGACTACAAGGAGCAAGTGATGACTGATCGTACTTTATTGGGTGTGCTGACCCCTTCTTCCAATACTACCCTGGAGCCGGTAACCGCCGATATATTGCACGGCGTGAACGGCGTCAGCGCCCATTTCGGCCGGCTCAAGGTGACCGAGATCTCGCTCACCGACCAGGCCCTGAGCCAGTTCGACAACGAGCCGTTCCTGCAGGCCTCCCGGCTGTTGGCGGATGCCAGGGTGCAGTCCATTACCTGGAGCGGGACCTCTTCCGGCTGGCGGGGATTCCAGGACGACGAGATCCTGTGCCGGGCCATTACCGAGGCTACCGGCATTCCGGCCACCACCTCGGTGCTGGCGCTGAACGAGCTGTTCGCCATCACCGGGGTCAAGCGCTTCGGTCTGGTCACCCCCTATCTGCACGAGGTGCAGCAAAAGGTGATCAACACCTATGCCGCCGCCGGCTACGAGTGCGTGGCCGAACGCCACCTTAACGACAGGGGCAACTTCTCCTTCTCACAAGTGAGCGAAGCCACCATCGAGGAGATGATCCGCGCCGTGGCCCGTGAACAGCAATGCGACGCCATCACCGTCTTCTGTACCAATTTGCGCGGTGCCCGGGTGGCGGCGGATCTGGAGCAGGAGCTGGGCATTCCCATCTACGACACCGTGTCCACCGGGGTGTGGAAGGGCATGCTGCTGGCCGACCGGGATCCCGCCCGGGTCAAAAATTGGGGCAATTTATTTTCACTTAAGCCATAATTATATATTATGTAATGCAGAGCCCCGGCCGGTCCGGGGCTTTCACGCTGGCAGGCCGGGGCGAACAAGACCGGGATCACCCTTGCGGGGTCCGGACGTATCGCTTTTACCGGCAACAGATTAAGGTAAGCGGCCTACAAAGCAATAACAACAGGAGCACGATGATGGCTACAGCAATCAATTCCCTGGGGAGAAACTCTCTGCGTCGTCGTTCGCTGCACGAAGAGGTGGCCGATTGTGTCCGCACCATGATCATCGAGGGCGAGCTCAAGGAAGGGGAGCGTATCAACGAGCCGGCGCTGTGCAAGCAGCTGGATATTTCCCGCACCCCCCTACGGGAGGCGCTGAAGGTGCTCAACTCGGAAGGCATGGTCACCATAGAGCCGAACCGGGGCGCCCGGGTGTCGACCATTACCCCCGAGGAAATCCGCGAACATTTTGAAGTGATCTGCTCCCTGGAGCGCCGAGCCGCCGAGCTGGCCGCCCAGCGGGCAACCGAAGCGGAGCTGACCCGACTCAGCCGGTTGCAGGACAAGCTGGAGCAATACCACCGGGAGCAGGACAAGCACCAGTATTTCGAGATCAACCAGCATATCCACCGGCTGATCATCGAGTTGGCCGGCAACGAAACCCTGACCCAGCTGCACCACCAACTGATGAACCGGGTCAGCCGTGGCCGCTACCTGGCCATCGGTTTTCATCACCGCTGGGAAGAGTCGGTGGCCGAGCACCGGGCACTGCTGGAGGCGCTGCAAGCGCGGGACGGCGAGCGAGCCGGCCGCATCCTGGCCGAGCACGTGATGCATACCGGCGATCTGCTGGTCAAGGAGCTGGAAGACAAGCAGCAACGGCTCGGCTGATCATCGCGACAGGGTCTGTGGCCAGACCCTGAGCATCCCCGTTTTTCCCCTTCTCCCACACTCCCTCTCCTGTCGTCGCCCCTGGAATACCGATCAGTTTGAAAGTTGGCCAAGAGAAGAGGCCATCCCTGTTGCCTCTTTACAAGTCCCGACGCCGTCTGAGGGGGGCCAGCAGGCGACACTGGATCCTTGGGGAGGTCAACGGGTACTGCTCAGCCGACCTTCTGTTTCAGGGATGAAACAGAGAGCGTACAGGGAGGTATTCATAGCGTGTCGGCGGAGCAGTGCCCTTTGACCGACAGCCTACACTTTGCCGGCAGTCAACAACGCTTCCAACCGAAGGAAGAATGGGGGGTGGCTAAGTTTTAAGCTACATGGCCCCCAGGCGTCTCGCCGGGCCGGTACTTTTCCCTCATTCATCTCCTTTTGGTTCCATTGGCCGTTATGCCAGCCCTGCCGTTTCATTACCTAATCTAACTTAATTTTTACATTTTGAGATCTTCTTCACATTAACTTCCCCCCGGGGTTTGAAAGCGGTGCATATGGATGATTAATTACGTATACATAATTATAAATTCAAAATTCATGCAGCAATAAACCGACAAGGAGGAAGGAGTCATGTCCGAGTTTGATCTGGTGATCCGCAATGGCCGCATCGCCACCGCAGCCGACATCACCGACTGTGATCTGGGGATCCGCGACGGCCGCATCCTGGCCATGGGCCTGAACCTGGCGCCGGGGCGGGAAGAGCTGGACGCCAGCGGCCTGCTGGTGCTGCCGGGCGGGGTCGACGGCCACTGCCACCTGGACCAGCCGATGCCGGACGGCCTGCGCATGGCGGACGACTTTTTCACCGGCACCCGCTCCGCCGCCTGCGGCGGCACCACGACCGTGATGCCCTTCGCCGCCCAGGAAAAGGGCCAGTCGCTGAAGGCGGCGGTGGCAGACTACCACCGCCGGGCCGAGGGCAAGGCGGTGATCGACTACGCCTTCCACCTGATCGTGAGCGACCCCACCGAGACGGTGCTGAAGGAAGAGCTGCCGGAACTGATCCGCCAGGGCTGCACCTCGTTCAAGATCTACATGACCTACGACGACCTCAAGCTCAACGACGGCCAGATCCTGGACGTGCTGGCGGTGGCCCGGGCCGAGGGCGCCATGGCGATGATCCATGCGGAAAATGCCGACTGCATCAGCTGGCTGACCCGGCGCCTGCTGGATGCCGGCCACAGGGCGCCGCGCTTCCATGCCGCCGCCCGGCCCATGCTGGTGGAGCGGGAGGCTACCCACAGGGCCATCGCCCTGTCCGAGCTGGTGGACGTGCCCATCCTGATCGTGCACGTGTCCGGCGCCGAGGCGGTGGAGCAGATCCGCTGGGCGCGCAGCCACGGCATCAGCATCTATGCGGAAACCTGCCCCCAGTATCTGTTCCTCACCGCCGAGGATCTGGGGCTGGACGGCTATGAGGGTGCCAAGTGCGTGTGCAGCCCGCCGCCCCGGGACCAGGCCAACCAGCAGGTGATCTGGGACGGGCTGGAAGACGGCCTGTTCACCATCTTCTCCTCGGATCACGCGCCCTTCCGCTACGAAGACCCCCAGGGCAAGAAGCCGAACGGTGAGGAGGTTGCTTTCCCCTACATCCCCAACGGCATCCCCGGGCTGGAAACCCGGCTGCCGCTGCTGTTCTCGGAAGGGGTGAACAAGGGGCGCATCAGCCTCAACCGCTTCGTGGAGCTGACCGCCACCAACCCGGCCAAGCTGTACGGCCTCTATCCGCAAAAGGGCAGCATAGCGGTGGGCGCGGACGCGGACATCGCGCTCTGGGATCCCAAGCGCGAAGTCACCATCCGCAACGAGTGGCTGCACCACGATGTGGACTACACCCCCTACGAGGGCCGCACCGTCACCGGCTGGCCGGTGCTGACCCTGAGCCGGGGCCAGGTGGTGTGGCGGGATGGCGAAGTGCTGGGCCAGGCCGGCCAGGGCCGCTTCCTGCCCTGCGGCAAGCCGGAGTTGGCCAAGCCCAAGGTCAGGGGATAGGCGACAAGGTTGTTTTCGGGCCCGCGGGCCCCTGGCGGAGGCAGTACCTCCATTATCAAGGCAGTTCAAGGAGCGAGACATGTCATACAAGAGCGGGCGTCACTTTCTGCAGATCCCCGGGCCTTCACCGGTACCGGACCGGATATTGCGCGCCATGGACAACCCGGTGATCGACCACCGGGGGCCAGAGTTCGCCGAACTGGGCCAGGTGGTGCTGGCGGGTATCAAGCGCATCTTCAAGACCGAGAGCCCGGTGGTGATCTATCCCGCCTCCGGCACCGGGGCCTGGGAGGCGGCGCTGGTCAACACCCTGAGCCCAGGCGACCGGGTGCTGATGTGCGAAACCGGCCAGTTCGCCACCCTCTGGCACGAGCTGGCCAGCAAGCTCGGGCTGGAGGTGGAGTTCATCCCCGGCGACTGGCGCCACGGCGCCGATCCGCAAGCCATCGCCGAGCGCCTGCGCCGGGACGACGGCCACCAGATCCAGGCGGTGTGCGTGGTACACAACGAAACTTCCACCGGGGTGACCAGCCGCATCGGCGACATTCGCCGGGCCATCGACGACACCGGCCACCCGGCGCTGTTCATGGTGGACACCATCTCCGGCCTGGCCTCGGCGGATTACCGCCACGACGAGTGGAGGGTGGACGTCACCGTATCCGGCTCCCAGAAGGGCCTGATGCTGCCGCCGGGCATCAGCTTCAACGCCCTGAGCGACAAGGCCCTGGCGCGCGCCAAAGAGGCCCGGTTGCCCAGGTCCTACTGGGACTGGGGCGCCATGCTGGCCAGCAACGCCACCGGCTACTTCCCCTACACCCCGGCCACCAACCTGCTGTACGGCCTGAAGGAAGCCATCCATATGCTGGAGGTGGAGGGGCTGGACCACGTCTTCGCCCGCCACCAGCGCCATGCCGAGGCCACCCGCCGAGCGGTGCAGGCCTGGGGCCTGGAGGTGCTCTGCCTCAACCCGGCCGAGCACAGCCCGGTGCTGACCACGGTGCTGCTGCCCGAGGGCCACGACGCCGACCGGCTGCGCCGGCTGATCCTGGAGCGGTTCGACATGTCGCTCGGCGCCGGCCTCGGCAAGCTCAGGGGCCGGGTGTTCCGCATCGGCCACCTGGGCGCCATCAACGATCTCACCCTGCTCGGCACCCTGGCCGGGGTGGAAATGGGGCTGGCCTGTGCCGGCGTGCCGCACCAGCCCGGCGGCGTGCAGGAAGCCATGCGCTTCCTCGCCGACCGCTGAGCCCGTTTCGGTGGTCCGCCCCGGGCGGGCCACCCCGGATGCAATCCGCATGTTCAAGGAAGGAGTACCTCACGATGAGAAAGTTACTGTTAGCCACCCTGCTCGGCACCACCCTGGCCGGCACCCCGGCCCTGGCCGACACCATCAACCTCAAGGTGATCGGCCAGCCCCTGGCCACCGGCCTTATCCAGAAGAACAAGGAGCAACCCTTCTTCGAGACCCTGGCGGAAAAGACCGGGCTGCCGCTCAGCATCAACTACAAGCCGCTGGACACCACCGGCATCAAGGACGTGGAGCAGCTGCGGGTGCTGAAATCCGGACTGTTCGACCTGATTTCATTGCGCATGTCCCAGGTGTCCCGGGACGAGCCGACCATCCTTGGCCTGGATCTGGTGGGGCTCAACCCGGACTTCCAGCAGGGCCGACGGGTAGTGGAAGCCTACCAGGACACGGTGGACCAGCGGCTGCAGGAGCGGTTCAACACCAAGCTGCTGGCGGTCTGGCCCTTCGGGCCCCAGGTGCTGTTCTGCAAGCACCCCATCAACAGCCTGGCGGACGTCAAGGGGCTCAAGGTGCGGGTCTATGACCAGAACCTGGCCCAGTTCGTGGAATCGGTGGGCGGGGTGCCGGTGCCGGTGGCCTTCGGCGACGTACACCAGAGCCTGGCGCTCGGCATGATCGAATGCGCCATCACCGGCCCCAGCTCCGCCAACTCCGCCGGCTGGCCCGAGGTGACCACCCATATGCTGCCGCTCGGCTTCCAGCTGGCGCTGAACGGTTACGGCATCAACCTCAAGACCTGGAACAAGCTGACCCCGGAGCAGCAGCAGCGGCTGCAGGCGGCCTTCGACGAGCTGAGCGAGGACATCTGGAGCTATTCGGAAGAGCTGTTCCTGGACGCCAGCCGCTGCAACGTGGGCGCCGAGCCCTGTACCACCGGCACCCAGTACAAGCTGGTGGACGTGCCGGTGAGCGAGGCGGATCTGGCCACCCTGGCCAGCACGGTACAGACGGTGTCCTACCCCACCTGGGCCGAGCAGTGCAATAAAACCAACCCCGACTGCTCTGCCAACTGGCAGCGGGATCTGGCCGGTATCGCCGGGTTGTAAGCTCCGATGCGGGCGGCGGTAGCCGCCCGCGACCGGCAACAAGGAGAGGTTGAAATGAAGCGAATCGAGCAACTGGCCAGTCTGGCCTTCGGCGGCATGTTTCTGCTGCTGTCGATGTTGATCGCGGTAGAAACCCTGCTGCGCAAGTTCTTCAAGGTGTCGCTGCAGGGGGTGGACGAACTCAGTGGCTATGCGCTGGCGGTGGGGGCCACCCTGGCCTTTACCATCGCCCTGTTCGGGCGGGCGCACATGCGTATCGACATCTTCCACGAACGGCTGCCGGCGAGGCTGCAGGGCCTGCTCAACTGGCTGTCGGCCCTGTTCATGACCGGCCTGGGGCTGTTCATGGCCTGGGTCTGCCTGAACGTGGTGCGCGAGACCCTGGACTACGGCAGCACCTCCCAGACCCCCTGGGCCACGCCGCTGATCTACCCCCAGGGGGTGTGGCTGGCGGGGCTTTCGGTGTTCGCCCTGGTGGCCCTGGGTTACGGCCTGCGCGCCAGCTGGCTGTTGGCCAGGGGCGACCTGGCGGCGCTCAACCGGGAGTTCAATCCCAAGGGTGTGAGTGAAGAGCTCAAGGCCGAGCTGGAGGACTTTGCCCAACGCCAGCAACAGGCCAACGACGGCATGACACCGGCACTGGCCGGGGAGGGAGCGAAATGAGCGTCACCACCGTCTTTATCGGCTTTTTCGCCATGCTCGGCATGCTGCTGCTGGGCCTGCCCATCGCCGTGGCCATGGCCCTGGTCGGGGTTATCGGCGGCATCATGGTATTCGACTGGACCTTTATGGATTCCATCGGCGCCGTGGTGTGGAGCGTGCACAACGAGGCCCTGCTCACCGCCATCCCGCTGTTCATCCTGCTCGGCGAACTGTTGCTGCGCAGCGGCATCGCCGACAAGATGTTCCTGGCCATGGCCGCCTGGCTGGGCCGGTTGCCCGGCGGCCTGCTGCACACCAATATCGGCTCCTGCGCCCTGTTTGCCGCCACCTCCGGCTCCTCGGTGGCCACCGCCGCCACCATCGGCACCGTCGCCCTGCCTTCGCTGAAAGCGCGCAACTACTCCATGCGCCAGTCGCTCGGCAGCCTGGCCGCCGGCGGTACCCTGGGCATACTGATCCCGCCCAGCGTCAACATGCTGATCTACGGCTCGCTCACCAACAACTCCATCGGCAAGCTGTTTATGGCGGGGTTGATCCCGGGCGTGCTGCTCAGCCTGCTGTTCATGGTCTATATCGGCTTCGCCAACATGGGCAGGAACAGCATGCGAGAGGAGCGGCTTCCTCTGGCCGAGAAGCTCAGGCTCTCGCGCCACCTGATCCCGCCGGCGGTGGTGTTCGGCATCGTCATGGGCAGCATCTACACCGGCCTGGCCACCGCCACCGAGTCCGCCGCCCTGGGGGTGATGACGGCGCTCTACTTCGCCTGGCGCTCGGGCCGGCTGTCGTTCACCTTCCTGCAGGAGTGCTTCGTGCAGACCGCGCGCATCACCGGCATGATACTGCTGATCATCACCGCCGCCTTCGTGCTCAACCTGACCATCAGCCTCACCGGGGTGGTGGATGAGCTGACCGCCTGGGTCACCTCCTTCGGGCTCAGCGTCACCGGCCTGCTGCTGTTGCTGATCCTGTTCTACCTGGCGCTCGGCATGTTCATGGACGTGCTGTCGATGCAGGTGCTGACCATTCCCATCACCTATCCCATCGTCACCGCCCTGGGCGTGGATCCCATCTGGTATGGGGTGTTCGTGGTGCTGATGTGCGAGCTGGCGCTGATCACCCCGCCGGTGGGCATGAACCTGTTCGTGGTGCAGAGCGTGCGCAAGGACGGCGGCAACATCAGCGACGTGATGTGGGGAGTGGTGCCCTTTATCGTGATCATGATGCTGTTCACCCTGAGCCTGATGATGTTCCCGGAGATCGCCCTATGGCTGCCCAACATGATGTAACCCAGAGCTGGCGCCTGGGCGCCCTGGAGCTGGCGGCGGCCTACGCCGCCGGCACCCTGACCCCGCTGGCGGTGGTCGAGGCGCTGGGCGAGCGCATCGCCCGGCTTAACCCGAAACTCAATGCCCTGATAACGATAAACCCGGCCGCCAGGGAGGACGCCGCCGCCGCCACCGCACGCTGGGCCGAGGGCAACCCCCTCAGCCCGCTCGACGGGGTGCCGCTCACGGTCAAGGACCACCTCAACGTCGAGGGCCTGGCCACCACCTGGGGCAACCGGGCGCTGGCGGGCCACCGGCCTGAGCAGGACGAGCTGGCGGTGGCCCGCTGCCGGGCGGCGGGGCTGGTGATCCTGGGCAAGACCAATGTGCCCGAGTTCACCCTGGAGGGCTACACCGACAACCCCCTGTTCGGGGTGACCCGCAACCCCTGGAACCTGGCGCTGACCCCGGGCGGCTCCAGCGGCGGTGCCGTGGCGGCAGTGGCGGCGGGGCTCTGCCCGCTGGCGCTGGGCACCGACGGCGGCGGCTCCATCCGCCGGCCGGCGTCCCACACCGGTCTGGTGGGGCTCAAGCCCTCCATCGGCGCCGTGGCCCGGGCCGGCAGCCTGCCCCAGGTGATGCTGGACTTCGAGGTGGTGGGCCCGCTGGCGCGCACCGCAGCGGACGCCGAGGCGCTGTACCGCGTCATCGAAGGTCCCGACCGGCGGGATCAGGGCTCCCTGTGGGCCCGGCCGGCGGCCAAAAACGGGCCGCTGCGGCTCCTTTACGTGCCGCGCTTCGGCGAACAACCGCTGGACCCGGAGATAGCGGAGAGCGTCGAACGGGCGGTGGCGGTGCTGGAAGGGCTGGGCCACCGGGTGACCCGGGACGCGCTGCCCTTCGGCCTGGAGGCGGTGGATCGCTTCTGGCCGATGATGGGAGCGGCGGCGGTGGCGGCCATCTTCGCCGCCTTGCCACAAGCCGAGCCGGCGGCCGCCGAGCGCTTCCGGGCCCAGGCCGGGCAGGGGCGGCAACTGTCGGCGGCGGACTACCTGAGCGGCTGGGAGGGCATCCGCCGTTTCCGGGAGCGGGTGAGCCGGGCCTTCGAGGCGGTGGACATCATCATCACCCCCTCGGCGGCGGCGCTGCCTTGGCCGGCAGCAGAACCGTATCCGCCGGAGATCGCCGGCCAGGCGGTGGGGCCGCGGGGCCACGCCATCTACACCGGCTGGGTCAACGCCTGCGGGCACCCGGCCATCAACCTGCCGGCGCCGCCTTCGGCGGGCGGCCTGCCCATCGGCTTCCAGCTGGTGGGCGCTTTCGGCCAGGACGCGCAGCTGCTGCAACTGGCGGCGGACTATGAACGAGCAAGCGGACGGGGCTGGCACTGGCCGGCCCTGGCAGAGCAGACCACGACAGGATGATCAGGATGGAACAACAGGAGATGCAACAGGCGGTGGCATTGGTGCTGGCCGCCTATCGGTGTGGCGACCAGTTCGACACCCCGGCGGAGGCGGTGGGGCCACAGACGGTGGCCCAGGCCTATGCCGTCCAGGACGGGGTGGCGCGGGCGCTGTGGCCGGGGCAGCGCACCCGCTGCTGGAAGGTGGGGGCGCCGGACAAGGACAGCGAGCCCTACAGCGCGCCCATCCCGCCCCGGCGGGTCCACGCCAGCGGCGTTCGCCTGAGCGGGGACGACTTTCACATGATCGGCATAGAGGCGGAGCTGGCGTTCCGGGTGACCCGCCCCCTGCCGCCCCGGGCCTTGTTGTATGACGAGGCCGAGGTGCGGGCGGCGCTGGGCGAGCTGTGCGTGACCATCGAACTGGTGGACACCCGGCTGCGCCAATGGCAGCAGGCCGGCGCCCTGTGGCGGCTGGCGGACAACCAGATCAACGGGGCGCTGATCGTCGGCGGCGGCATCACCGACTGGCAGGGACTCGAGCTGGCGCGGCGGCCGCTGACGCTGACGGTGAACGGCGAGGTGCTGGCCGAGCAGCGCGGCGGCCACCCGCTGGGGGATCCGGCGAGCCTGCTGGGCTGGTCGGTGAACCACTTGGTGGCGCGCAACAAGGGGCTGGAGCCCGGGGATCTGCTCACCACCGGCAGCTGGACCGGGATGCGCTTTATCGCCCCCGGCGCCGAGGTGTGTGCCCGCTTCCCGGGCATCGGCGAGGCCAGGGTCAGGATAGACTGAGTCCCGAGCACGGCTCCGGCCGGGTGTTTCTGGCGGCGCTGGTGATCAGCCTGCTGCTGTCGCTCCTGGCCGCCCGGGCACGACCCGCCCCGGCGGGCGGCGAGGCCGGTTTATGAGAGCGGTATGGCCCCGAGCCGGGGAGCGTTGCACTGGCAGGGTGTCGGCACCTTGGCTCGGGTGGCGTTCGTGGTTAGATCGAAGGGTTCCATCCCGCTTTATATTGGTTGCGATTCGGTATAAGTAATCCGCCTCTGGGCCCGCGGCTCCGACGCCATAATTAAGATGGACGCTGTCGGAGCCGGCCTTGTACTTGGGTCCGGTTGCCGGCGCCATCGAAAAGGCAGGAGGTTAGGTATGAACAAGAACAACAAACCGGGCCTGGCACTCGCCCTCGTGTTCGGCATGGTTCCCCTGGTATCCGGTGCGAGCACGACCGGATCCGGCGCACACTATGGCGAACAGCTCGGCAAGGTCGCGTTTTCCGTGTCCTGCCAGGCGCAGGCCGCCGCCCTGGTGGAACGGGGCATGGCCCTGTTGCATCACATGACCTATGAAGGCGCCGAGGCCGAGTTTGCCCGGGCTGCCGAGCTCGATCCCGGCTGTGCCATGGCTTACTGGGGACAGGCCATGAGCTACATCCATCCGCTGTGGTCGGACCCGCCCTCCCGGGAGCGCTATCAACAGGGGGCGGCGTTAATCGACAAGGCCAGGGCGGCAGGGACTGCCAGCGAGCTGGAGCAGGCCTTTATCGCGGCGGTGGCGGCCTACTACCGGCACGAGTGGGAGGCGGACGAGCGGCCCCGTCTGGCCAGCTTTGCCGAGGGCTGGCGCCAGGCCTACGACGCCATGCCCGAAGAGCATGAAGTCATGAGCTTTTACGCCCTGGCGCTGATCGCCACGGCGGATCCGGCGGACAAGAGCTACCGGGCCCAACGGGAGGCCGGCCGTTTGGCGGAGCAGGTACTGGCGGCCAATCCCCAGCATCCGGGCGCCCACCACTACGCCATCCATGCCTATGATTATCCGCCGCTGGCGGAAAAGGCCCTGGCGGTGTCGCGGCGTTACGGTGACATAGCGCCTGAGGTGCCCCACGCCTTGCATATGCCGTCCCATATCTTTACCCGAGCCGGCCTGTGGCAGGAGTCCATTGGCTGGAACCGGGCCTCGGCCGAGGCTGCCCTCAAGCACCCGTTCGGGGACGCGGTTTCCTTCCACTATCTGCATGCTCTTGATTACCTGGTGTATGCCCATCTGCAGGGGGCCGAAAACGGCAAGGCCGAACAGGAACTGGCGCGGATTACTGGCATAAATGGTCCCATTCAGGCCCATGCTGCCTCCGCCTATACCCTGGCGGCGGCCCCGGCGCGATTGGCCCTGGAGCAACAGCGGTGGGAGCAGGCAGCCAGGTTGGAGCCCCGAACCCCGGCCGACTTTCCCTGGGACAGATTCCCGGCCATGGAAGCCATCAGCCACTTCGCCAGGGCCCTGGGTGCCGCCCATATCGGTGAACTGCAGCTGGCGCGGGACGCTATCGCCCGCCTGGGCGAGCTGCGGGAGGCCGCGGCGACGACCTCGCCTTACTGGGCCAGGCAGGTCGAAATCCAGCAAAAGGCGGCTGAGGCCTGGCTGGCGTTCGAGCAGGGGAACAAGGAGGAAGGGCTGCAACTGATGCGTGCCGCCGCCGAGCTGGAAGCCGGTACCGAGAAGCACCCGGTCACGCCGGGCGAGGTGCTGCCGGCCCGTGAGCTGTTCGGCGACATGCTGCTGGAGCTGGAGATGTACACCGAAGCCAGGGCCGAATACGAGGCGGCGCTGGAACGCTCGGCCAACCGCTTCAACAGCCTGTACGGCGCCGGCCGGGCCGCCGAGCTGGCCGGCGACCGAGAGGGCGCCGCCGGCTACTATCGGCGGCTGGTTGAGCTCGCCGCCCAGGCGGATACCGAGCCGGCGCGGCTGAACGCGGCCAGGCAGTTCCTGGCCCGGCCCTGATTTTGACCCGGTGTGGGACTGAGCATAAAAAAGGGCGGAGAAGACTCCGCCCAACATTGCAGCAGGAAACATGCGCAAACCGGTTCAGCGATCCTTGACCGCCGTTACTTCTATTTCCACCAGCCAGCCGGGGTTGACCAGCCCGGCCACTTGCATGGCGGAGCGGGCCGGCAGGCCGGCCTTGTCTTGACCAAAGTACTCCTTGTAGCCTTCCATGAAGCCGGAAAAATCCATCTTGCCGTCGAGTTCAGGATCACCCACCAGGAAGACCTGCATCTTGACCACGTTGTTCAGTGCCATGCCCTGGGCTTCCAGAATCGTCTTGATTCGCTCGATGACACCGATGGTTTGCTGCCGGGTGTCGCCGAAGGCGGCCTTGCTGTTGCCATCCGCATCGGCGTCGATCA
This sequence comes from Zobellella sp. DQSA1, assembly GCF_041950555.1. Lineage (GTDB taxonomy): Bacteria > Pseudomonadota > Gammaproteobacteria > Enterobacterales > Aeromonadaceae > Oceanimonas. Next base: position 3,411,222 of record NZ_CP169531.1, on the reverse strand, counting down.
CCGGGGGAACCTGGCCGCTGACATAGAGGGTGGTGACGTCCCCGGTGACTTCGACCGCCTGTGCGATGGGGAAGTCGGAGTTGGGGATGGGGTGGGTGACTATCTCGGCCTGGGCGGAAAAGACCAGGCCGGAACACAGCGCCAGGGCGCTCAGGGTAATCGTCGGTTTCATGGTGTATTCCTCGTTAAACAGGATCAGTTTTGGGTGCGGACCTGCATTCGGTCAACTACTTCGCTCTTGGTGCTATTCTGGCGTATCGCCGCCACTTCCAGTTCGGCAATGGCGCCCGCCTCGTTACCCCAGTGGCTGCGGACGTAGCTCAGGATGGCGGCTATCTTGTGGTCGGGCAGGGACTGGGCAAAGGCGGGCATACCACCCCTACCGTGCAAAACTACCTTCAGTAGCTGCTCCCTGTTGCCCTGCACCAGGGGGTTATCGGCCAAGGCCGGAAAGGCCCCCGGTATGCCCTGGCCCTGGGTCTGATGGCAGGCCATGCAGTTCTGCTGGAACAGCTGCTCGCCCTCGTTGCCTGCCTGTGCCAGGCCGGAGCCCAGCAGCAGGGCCATGCTTATGCTGATGATGCGCATCCTTCGCTCCTCAGGCCTGCTGGGCCATGGTATGCAGCTTGGCCATTTGCTGCCAGGACGACTCGATGGCTCCGGCCATCCAGCCGGTCAGGTAGCTGAGGTGCTCGCCGGCCAGCAGCACCCGACCTTCGGCGTTCAGCAGGGTGGGATAGGCGGTGGCCCTGGCCTGATCGTTCCATTCGGCCCATCCGCCGAGGTTGTACTTGACCCTGTGCCAAGCCACGGAAAAGGACGACTCGCAGGAAGCCTGGTAGGATCCGGGGAAGACTTTCTCGCCGCCCTCCAGGGCGAAGCGGGTACGTTCCTCGAGGCTCTTGGCGCTGACCTCCGCCGCATTGGCACCAAAGTTGTAGTATCCGAGCAGCACGCCTTTACCGCTTTGCCAATGATCGGAGGGCAGGGAGATGTTGCCGATGCCCTTGAGATTGGTCCTGATGTGGCCGCCGTAGATAAAGTGATCCTCTTCCCAGAAGCGGCGTTTCATCTGCAGGCCTATCTTGCAGGTGGGCTCGTAGGCGACCTGGCCGATGGCGTCGCTGAAGGCCGGGGAGAAGTCGGTGTCGATATGGCGCAGCACCGACAGCGGAATGGTGCACAGGCAGTAGTCGGCGACCAGCTCGAAATCGCTGTTGTCAGCGAGCTTTTTGCCGCTGATCACTACCTGATCTCCACGCTGGTGAATACGGCCGACTTCCATGCCGTAGCGGATCCGGTTGCCCACCCGTTGTTCGAACGCCCTGGCTATCCTGTCCATGCCGCCGACCGGCTGGAACATGGTGGCCTGCTGGGTAAAGCTGTGTACGCTGCGATAGACATGGCCCATGCCAGAGGCCAGCAGATCCTTCAGTTCCAGCGGATCCGAGGCTTCGCCCGGGCCGGGGACGGTACCGGCGCCTGGGTTCACCTTGTAGCCCCGGCCACCGGTGCCCAGGTAGCTGAAATCGCTGGCGGAGAGGTAACCCTCGTTGACCAGGTAGTCGAGCAGTCTTTTCTTGTCATCCTCGGTCAGGGGCAGATCCAGCCGATTGGAGTGGATGGACTTGGCCAGCAGTTCGTTCACCTGGCCGCGCAAGTCGGCCTTGATCTCAAACTGGCGTACCGGCTTGCTGGCAAGGGAGCCGTCCCCCCCTTCGAAATAGACGTAGGACGCGTCATTGTCGTTGACGAAGATTTCCAGCGGCACTCCGAATTCCCGGGTGTAATGCAGGGTAGACTGGTGGTTGAAGGGGATGCGCCAGGGGCCGTGGTTGATGTAGTAGCCTTCGTCAAACCGGCACTGCTGCTCCTCGCCGCCCAGCTCGGTTAGCCGGAAGCCGGCGCGGGCGGTCTGGCAACGGCCGCCGGCGAAATCCCGTGCTTCGAGAATGGTGCATTGGTAGCCAACCTTGCCCAGTTCATAGGCGGCGGTCATGCCCGCCAGGCCGGCACCCAGGATCAGCACCGTCTTGCCATTGCCCGAGCCCGACAGCATGGGCGGGGAAGCGGCCCTGGAAGACATGTCCATGCCCCAAGCCTTCATGGTGCCCATCACCAGGCCGGTGCCGCCCAGTACCGCGACTTTCATCAGGAAGTCCCGCCGGGTTTGCGGCAGGGATAACAACTTCTCACTCATGCTCTGTCCTTATTATCAGCGTTCCGTTTGGCACTATTTGTTTAGCAACGGTCGTGCCATAAAAGAAAAGGTGGAACCTGCGGGACCGATGGCGGCTGGGAGGGCGGGCGCTGGCTGGCCCATTCTGCCTGGGTCTCAAGAGGATGGAATAGGTCAAAGATGCTGGGTATGAAAGGGCATCCCATCTCTTGATCTGTGTTTTTTAGAAGTTACAGTTACTTTTACTGTATGGGATGGAAAGGGCAGAGTGCCCCATTTGTGTTCACTTGGAGCTCTTCTATCACTAAAGTGGTGCATTTGGGCGGGGCTGGGCGCTAACCTAGGCTGGTACGGAGATCGTGCTTCGACTGCAGCAACTGCGCCACCTCCCCGAACCGCTGCCGCTCCAGGGCGCCGAAGCCGGGCTTGCCCCTAGCCTTGAGCCGGTTGAGCAGGGGCGTGCCGATGCCGCACAGGAAGCAGGCCAGGGTGTGGGCGCTGAGCGGTGCGCCGGCTTCCTGTTGCAGCGGCCGGCACCACTGAGCCAACTGCTCCGGGGCGGGCAGGGACGGCAACGCCGGGGCCGGCAGCCGGGCGGGCCGGCCGGCGCATACCGAGCAGTGGCCGCAGCGGGCCGGGGCCTGGTGATCGGCGAAGTAGCCGGCCAGGCGCCGGCTCAGGCAGTCGTCGCTCTCGAAGAAGTCGATCATCTCCTCCAGCCGGGTAAGCTCGCTATGTTCCTTCTGCCGGAAGAGTTCATGCAGCCGCGCGGCTTCCGCCTCCGGATCGAAACCGGATTGCAGTACCCGGTACACCTCGATCATTTGTTTGCTTTCCAGGCTGATCCAGCCCTGCTGGTGCAGGTAGTCGAGGGCGCGGATCACCCGCTGCCGCTCGCCGCCGGCGCGCTGCCAGATGGCCTCGAAATTCACCTGGCACCAGCTCCGAGCCTGGGGCGAGCCCTCGAATACCTGTTGCAGAAAGGCCTGGCGCTCGCCCTGGAAGGCGGCGAGGATCTCCTCTCCTAGCTTGAGGAATTTGAAGCGATAATCGGCAAAATAGCTGTATTGCGGCTCGATAATGCCGTCCAGCTCCAGATAGACCAGCAGCGTCTTGAGCGGCAGCAGGCGGATGTTGGTGGCGTGGGAGAGCCGCAGCGGCATCAGCTCCCACTGGGGGCCGGCCTGCTGCAGTTCTCCGAGCAGGGCGCGGATGGCGGCGGGCTCGGGAGTGTCGCCGTAGACGAAGTTTTCCAGCACATTGAGCCCGGCCCTGTTGCCCAGCAGGGTACAGGTAGAAGGGTTGCCGTCGCGCCCGGCCCGGCCAATCTCCTGGCTGTAGTTCTCGATGGACTTGGGCAGATCGTAGTGGATCACCCGGCGGATATCGGCCTTGTCCACTCCCATGCCGAAGGCGATGGTGGCGACGATGCAGGGAACCCGTCCCTGCATGAAATCCTGTTGCAGTTGTTTGCGCAGCTCCTGCTCCAGGCCGGCGTGGTAGGCCCGGGCGGGGATGCCGGCCGCCGCCAGGCGCTCGGCCAACTGCTCGGCGCTGTGTTGCAGGGTCACGTAGACGATGGTGGGCGAGCGGGGATCTGCCGCCAGCAGTTGTTGCAGGGCGGAGGTCTTGTCCGGCTCCGCCACCGGCAATACCTGCAGCTGCAGGTTGGGCCGGTAGAAGCCGGTGATCACCACATTTTCCTTGGGGATAGCGAATTTTCGCTGCATATCCTCGATGACCCTGGGGGTGGCGGTGGCGGTGAGCAGCAGCACCTGGGGAATCGCGAGCTGCTGGCGGTACTGGGGTAGCTTGAGGTAGTCGGGGCGGAAGTTATGGCCCCACTCGGAGATGCAGTGAGCTTCGTCCACCACCAGCAGCGACAGCGGCACCCGGCCGATAAACTGGCGAAAGCGCTCGTTCTTCAGCCGCTCCACCGAGATCATCAGGATCCTGATGCGGCCTTCGCTCACCTCCTGCATCACCCGCCGGCTCTCTTCCCAGCTCTGGGTGGAGTCGAGGCTGGCGGCGGGAATGTTCAGCCGGCGCAGAAAGGCCAGTTGATCCTGCATCAGCGCCAGCAGGGGCGAGATCACCAGGGTCAGATGCGGCAGCAGCAGCGCCGGCAACTGGTAGCACAGCGACTTGCCCGAGCCGGTGGGGAAGATGGCCGCCGCCGACTGGCCGGCCAGCAGTTGTTCTATCACCTGCTGCTGGCCCGGGCGCAGCGAGGAAAAACCGAAGGTCTGTTGCAGGGTATGGTGCAGGGTCATGGAAGGCGGCCTGGGCTCGGGAATAATGGCCTAGTGTGGCGAGCCGGGCCGGCCGGCGCAAGCCACGGCGGAAATTTCACCCGAATGGGGGAATTCCCAGCCCGGCGGCGCGGATTATGTCTCCGGGCCCGGAAATGTACCAATGGGTTAACGGACCCGCAGCAAAATGGAGAGGGCCGGGTGATGAAGGAGGAGAGCAATCCGGCGGTTTGCCGGCTGCCTGAGGCGCCCGGCAAGGGGCGCCTTTTATCCATTCTTTCAGCTCCGCTCCAGCTTGTCCTGGGTCCTCAGCTCGAAGTCACTGGCGTCGTGGCGTTCGTGCAGTTGTTCCTCGAGCGGGCCAGAGGTCCGGTTGACCATGCGTCCGCGCCGCACGGCGGGGCGTTGGGCGATGGTCTCGGCCCAGCGCTGCACATGGGGATACTCCTGGGCCGAGAGAAACTCCGCCGCTTCGTAAACCTGGTTGCGCACCAGGGCGCCATACCAGGGCCAGATGGCCATGTCGGCGATGCTGTATTCATCGCCGGCAACATAGGAGCATTCGGCCAGCCGCTTGTCCAGTACGTCCAACTGGCGCTTCACCTCCATGGCGTAGCGGTTGATGGGGTATTCGTACTTCTCCGGAGCATAGGCGTAGAAATGGCCGAAACCACCGCCCAGGATGGGGGCGCTGGCCATCTGCCAGAACAGCCAGGACAGGCACTCGGTGCGCCTGGCGGGATCGCTGGGGATAAAGGCGCCGAACTTTTCCGCCAGGTACAGCAGGATGGAGCCAGACTCGAACACCCGTTGTGGCGGCTGCACGCCGTGATCGACCAGGGCCGGTATCTTGGAGTTGGGGTTGACCGCCACGAAGCCGCTGCCGAACTGGTCGCCTTCGCCGATGCGGATCAGGTGGGCGTCGTACTCGGCGCCCTCGAGTCCCAGCGCCAGCAGCTCTTCCAGCATGATGGTGACCTTGACTCCGTTGGGGGTGGCCAGGGAGTAGAGCTGCAGCGGGTGTTTGCCCACCGGCAGGGCCTTGTCGTGGGTGGCGCCGGCCACGGGCCTGTTGATATGGGCGAAGGCGCCGCCGCTGGGAGTTTCCCATTTCCAGACCCTGGGGGGGACGTAGGGAGTATCGCTCATGGTGTTGTCCTCATCTGATGGTTGGATGAGTCAGTGTATCAGGCTTTGCCGGAGGTCGCGGCCGTCCCGGACGCATGCCATTCTCTTTCATTCAAATAATTTAAATAATGATGCCAAATCATTCCGATTTTATCTCTTCACTGGCTTCACTACACTGGCTCCAAGTTCAAAGGCCGCCCTGGTGGCGGGCTTTAAAACCTAGAATCTTATTTCAAATTTTATGAAGAGGTGATTTATGAACAAGGCGACCCTGATCTCCGTACTCCAGTCCAAGTCCGGTTGGGCACCCCTGGCGCTGCGGCTGCCGGTAGGCATCATCTTCATGGCCCACGGCGCCCAGAAGCTGTTCGGCTGGTTCGGTGGCTACGGCCTGGAAGGCACCGGCCAGTGGATGGCGTCCATCGGGCTGGAGCCGGGGGTGCTGATGGCCTTCCTGGCCGGGGCGGGCGAATTCTTCGGCGGGCTCTTTATCCTGCTTGGGCTGCTGACCCGGCCGGCGGCGCTGACCCTGGCCATGACCATGCTGGTGGCCATCTTTGCGGTGCACGTCGACAACGGCCTCTTTATGAGCAACGGCGGTTACGAGTTCGGCCTGGCGCTGCTGGCGGCCTCGGTCTCCCTGCTGTTCTCCGGCGCCGGCAAACTGGGCCTGGACCAGGCCCTGGCACAACGTTTGAATTGAGGAGGAGCCATGATCAGCATCAGAAAGGCGGATGAACGCGGCAGGGCCAACTTCGGTTGGCTCCACAGCCGGCACAGCTTCTCCTTCGGCAGTTACTACGATCCGGCGCAGATGGGCTTCTCCCGGCTACGGGTAATCAACGACGACGCGGTGGCGCCGGGGGCGGGTTTCGACACCCACGGCCACCGGGACATGGAGATCATCAGCTATGTGCTGGAGGGGAGCATCGCCCACAAGGACAGCTCCGGCAACGAGGAAATACTGAGTGCGGGTGAGTTCCAGCTGATGTCCGCCGGCACCGGTATTCTTCATAGCGAGTTCAACCCCTCCAACAGCAGGCCGCTGAAGTTCCTGCAGATCTGGATAGAGCCCAACGCCATTGGCGGCAGGCCCGGCTACCAGCAGAAGGACTTCGGCCGCGGCCCGGGTCTGACCCTGGTGGTCAGCCCGGACGGCGCCGAGGGCTCGCTGGTCATCAGGCAGGACGCCCGCCTGTACCAACTGTGGCTGGGGCAGGGCGAAGAGACCGGGCTCGAGCTGGCCCCGGGGCGCAAGGCCTGGGTGCAACTGGTGGAAGGGGAGCTTGTCGTCAATGGCGAACAGCTGGCCCCCGGCGACGGCGCCGCCATCAGTGGCGAAGAACGGTTAAGCTTCAGCGCCGCCCAGCCGGTGCGGGCCCTGGTGTTCGACCTGCCCTGAGCCTAGTCCTGTGACCCTTGCTCCCGCCCGGCCCCACCTTCGGTGCCGGGCGCCGTCATATCCGGGGTTTCGCCGGCCTGCCGCTCTTCCCCGTCCTTCCGTTGCCGCTGTGCTTCTTCCCGCGCTTGCCGCCGCTCGGCGTCCTGCTGCTCCAACTGCTGTTCTATCTGGCCGACCATGCTCCTCATGCTGCCCAGATAGCGTTTGGCGGCCTCTTCAATGGCCATGGCCTTGGCGATATAGATCAGGTTGAGGCTACCCAGCACCTGCTCGCCGTGGCGGATGGGAACGGCGATGGCACCGATTTTCTCTTCCTCCCCCCATTCCCCGTAGTTGGCACCGTAGCCGTTGGCCCGGGTCTGGCGGATCAGCTTGTCTACCCAGATCCGGTTGCGGGCCAGCCGGCCCTGGGTGTCGTCACGGGAGGCCAGCAGCGCCAGTATGCTCTCCCGCTCGGCGTCGGGGCAGTGGGCGAGATAGGCCCGGCCGGCGGCGGTCTGCAGCAGCGGTAGCCGCCGGCCGACCATGGAGCGGTGGAACGACAGCCGGCTGAAGCGGTGGGTGGTTTCCCGGATCACCATCGCATCCACGTCCAGGGTGGTGATGTCGGTGGGCCAGACCACCTCCTGCAGCAGTTGGCCGAGCAGGGGCGCCGCCAGCTGGGAGATCCACTGCTCGTCGCGAAAGCCCTCGCTGAGCTCCCGCACCTTGATGGTCAGCCGGTAGCCGTCGTCGGACTCGCTGCGCCGCACATAGCCTTCATTCTGCAGGGTCTCGAGCAGGCGACGCACCGTGGTGCGGTGCAGGCCGGTGGCGTCGGCCAACTGGCCGATGCGGGCGCCGCCGTCGAAGCGGTTGAGGCTGTTGAGCAGGTCCAGGCCGCGGATCAGGCCGCGCACCGCCTTGTAATCGCTCTTGTTATCGCCACTCATCTGTAAAAATCCTTAATAAACAAAGGTGTGCACCTAGTGCACGATCGGGCCGTTTTTCATTGTCCCATCACTGGTGGTTTTTTATACTCGACTCATCGGTTAATGGATGCAACAAGGGGGAAACAGTTATGCAAGGTTATGCTGCCGATTGTTACAACCTGCGCCAAGGCTGGCCCTGACCGCTCCGGGCCCTGTGCCCGAGTTTAGCAACCTATTCAAGACCCTGACAGCAAGGGTTCCGCCAGCCGGAGCCGACGGGCAAGGCTTGCCTGCTGCCGGACGGAAGGCATGAAGTTTCACTGATTCAGGAGTGAAGAACGTGACAGCAACAACCCCCACAACCCCGGGCTCCGCCCCCCGTTTCGACGCCGACGTGGTGATTGCCGGCGCCGGCCCGGTCGGACTGATGATCGCCAACTACCTGGGACATTGCGGTGTCGAGGTGCTGGTGGTGGAAAAACTGGATACCCTGATCGACTATCCCCGTGCCATCGGACTGGATGACGAAAGCCTGCGCACCTTCCAGGCGGTGGATCTCGCCGAGCAGGTGCTGCCCCATACCACGCCCATGCACGCGATGCGCTTTCTTACTCCCAAGGGGCGCTGTTTCGCCGACATCCAGCCCAACACCGACGAGTTTGGCTGGCCGCGCCGTAACGCCTTTATCCAGCCGCTGGCGGACAAGGTGCTGTACGACGGCCTGGCCCGCTTCGACAAGGTCAGGGTACTGTTCTCCCGCGACTTGCAGGAGTTCGGCCAGGACGCGGAAGGGGTCAGCCTGACGCTGGCCGGCCCCGAGGGAGAAGAGCGCCTGCGCGCCCGCTATCTGGTGGCTTGCGACGGCGGCAACAGCCTGGTGCGCCGTCATCTGGACATCAGCTTCGAGGGCAAGACGGCGCCCAACCAGTGGATAGTGATCGACGTGCGCAACGATCCTCTGGGTACCCCCAACATCTACATGTGCTGCGACGCCGAGCGGCCCTATGTGTCCGCGGCCCTGCCCCACGGTATCCGCCGCTTCGAATTCATGGTGATGCCGGGCGAGACCGAGGAGCAACTGAGCCGGCCGGAGGAACTGCAACGGTTGCTGGCCAAGGTGTTACCGGACCCGACCCGGGTCGACGTCATCCGTCAGCGGGTCTATACCCACAACGCCCGCCTGGCCGGCGAGTTCCGTCGCGGCCGTATCCTGCTGGCCGGCGACGCCGCCCACATCATGCCGGTGTGGCAGGGCCAGGGCTACAACAGCGGCATGCGCGACGCCAGCAACCTGGCATGGAAGCTGGCGCTGGTGGTTCAGGGCCTGGCCGGCGACGAACTGCTCGACAGCTATCAGCAGGAGCGCCGGGATCACGCCAGGGCGATGATCGATCTGTCGGTCACCGCCGGCCATGTGCTGGCGCCGCCGAAGAAGTGGCAGGCCAGCCTGCGCGACGGTATTTCCTGGCTGCTCAACTATATACCGCCGGTCAAACGCTACTTCCTGGAAATGCGTTTCAAGCCCATGCCCCAATACCACCAGGGGGTGCTGGTCGAACCGACGCCCAAGCCGAAGCAGTCACCGGTGGGCAAGCTGTTCATCCAGCCCAGGGTGCGGCTGGGCGAGCAGGTGCTGCTGCTGGACGACATTATCGGCCGCCGTTTCGCGGTGGTTGCCTGGGGCACGGATCCTAGCTACGGCCTGAGCGCGGAAGAGCTGGCCTATTGGCAGCGACTCGGCACCTGCTTTATCCAGGTGGTGCCCTCGGTGCAACTCCAAGCCGAGGCCAGCCTGGCGGAGGGGGTTATCCGTATCGGCGACGAGAGCGGGCGGCTCAAGGAATGGTTCGGACGCTATCCGGCCTCCATCGCGGTGTTGCGTCCGGATCGCTTCGTGGCCGGCATCGCCATTCCCCAGACCCTGGAGCTCCTGTGCCGGCAACTGCGTCAGGCGCTCAAGGCCAAGGCACAACCGCAACAGACGCCGGCCGCGGCGCGCAAGGTGGCCTGAGATGAGCGTTTATCTGCATTGTCTGTCCCACACCCCGCTGATCGGTCATGTGGATCCCGCGCCCACCGTGCTGGCGGAGGTGGACGCCACCATCGCCGCGGCGCGGGAGCGCATCGCCCGCTTCGATCCCGAGCTGGTGATCCTGTTCTCGCCGGATCACTACAACGGCTTCTTCTACGACATCATGCCGTCCTTCTGCATCGGCATGGCGGCCCACGCCATCGGTGACTTCGGCACCGCCGCCGGCGCGCTGCCGGTGCCCCAGGCGCTGGCGGAAGACTGCGCCCGCAGCGTACTGGCCCAGGGTGTCGACGCCGCCGTGTCCTACCGTATGCAGGTGGATCACGGCTTCGCCCAGCCGCTGGAGTTCCTGCTGGGCGGCATCGATCGGGTGCCGGTGATCCCGGTGTTCATCAATTCGGTGGCCGTGCCCCTGCCCGGTTTCCAGCGCGCCCGCCTGCTGGGCGAGGCCATCGGCCGGTTCGCCCGCAGCCTGGATAAACGGGTGCTGCTGCTCGGCTCCGGCGGCCTGTCGCACCAGCCGCCGGTGCCGGAGCTGGCCACCGCCAACGAACACCTGGCCGACCGGCTCAAGGGCAGCGGCCGTGACCTGCCGGCGGAAGAGCGCGAGGCCCGCACCCAGCGGGTGATAGCGGCGGCGCGGGCCTTCGTCGAGGACCAGCACAGCCTGTACCCGCTCAATCCCGAGTGGGATCGGCAGTTTATGGCCACCCTGGCGGAAGGCCGCCTGGCCGAGCTGGACGGGCTCGGCAACGAGGAACTGTCGGCCCTGGCCGGCAAGTCGGCCAACGAGGTCAAGGCCTGGGTGGCGGCCTTCGCCGCGCTCTCGGCCTTCGGCCCCTATGGGGCGGCTCACGACTACTACAGAGCCATCCCCGAATGGATCGCCGGCTTCGGCTCGGTCAGCGCGGCGCCGCTGCGTTGATCCCCTTTTTCATTATGACGATAACAGGAACCAGACTATGACAAGCCAACACCTTACCGAGGCCGCCACCAGCCGTTTCGCCCGCATCCGGGAAGGCGAGCTCGACCTGCAACTGCACTACAACGACTGCGGCCAGGGCGACCGGGTGGTGGTCATGCTGCACGGCTCCGGCCCCGGCGCCAGCGGCTGGGCCAACTTCAACCGCAACATCGCCCCCCTGGTGGAGGCCGGTTTCCGGGTGATACTGCTGGACTGCCCCGGCTGGAGCAAGAGCGACAGCATCGTCTGCGAGGGCTCCCGCTCCGATCTCAACGCCACCGCGCTCAAGGGGCTGCTGGATGCCCTCGATCTCGACAAGGTGGACATCCTCGGCAACTCCATGGGCGGCCACAGCGCCGTGGCCTTCGCCCTGCGTTATCCGGAGCGGCTCGGCAAGCTGGTACTGATGGGCGGCGGCACCGGCGGCGCCAGCCTGTTCACCCCCATGCCCACCGAAGGCATCAAGCGCCTGCAGGGCCTCTACCGTGCCCCGACCATCGACAACCTCAAGGCGATGATGGACATCTTCGTCTACGACACCTCGGATCTCACCGAGGAACTGTTCCAGGCCCGGCTCGACAACATGCTGGCGCGCCGGGATCACCTGGAAAACTTCGTCAAGAGCATCGCGGCCAATCCCAAACAGTTCCCGGACTTCAGCCCGCGACTCGGGGAGATCGGCGCCGAAACCCTGGTTATCTGGGGCCGTCAGGACCGTTTCGTGCCCATGGATACCGGCCTGCGCCTGGTGGCCGGCTTGCCCAACGCCGAGTTGCACCTGTTCAACCGCTGTGGCCACTGGGCCCAGTGGGAGCATGCCGACAAGTTCAACCGCATGGTGCTGGACTTCCTGACCCACTGATCGCCCGAGAGAGGGAAAACCGATGAACCCGAATCAAGAAAGCCTGGCACAACTGGCCGGCGCCCTGCGCCGGGCCGAGGCCGACGGCCTGCCCCTGGCGCCGCTGCGCGAGCGGATCGGCGAGGGCAACGCCGAGGCGGCCTACGCCATCCAGCGTATCAACGTGGCCCAGGGCGTGGCCGGCGGGCGCCGGGTGGTCGGCCGCAAAATCGGCCTGACCAACCCCAAGGTGCAACAGCAACTGGGGGTAAACCAGCCCGACTTCGGCACCCTGTTCGCCGACATGGGCTACGGCGACAACGAGACGGTGCCCTTCGGCCGGGTGCTGCAACCCAAGATAGAGGCGGAAATCGCCCTGATCCTGGAGCGGGATCTGCCGGCGGCCGACACCACCTTCGCCGAACTGCTGGCCGCCACCGGCTGGGTGCTGCCGGCGCTGGAAATCGTCGGCAGCCGGGTGCGCGACTGGGATATCCGTTTCGTCGACACCGTGGCGGACAACGCCTCCAGCGGCCTGTTCGTGCTCGGCGGCCCGGCCCGCCGGCCGGATGGCCTGGATTTGCGCGCCGCCGCCATGCGCATGACCCGCAACGGCGAGGAAGTGTCTGCCGGCAGCGGCGCCGAATGCCTGGGCCACCCGCTCAACGCCGCCGTTTGGCTGGCACGCACCATGAGCCGGTTGGGCGAGCCGCTGCGCGCCGGCGACCTGATCCTGACCGGGGCCCTGGGGCCCATGGCGCCGGTGGCGGCGGGAGACAGGTTTGAAGCCCATATCGACGGCATCGGCCAAGTGGCCGTGAACTTCGGCCGGGACTGAACCCAATACAGAGGGGAAGAGGAAATGAAAAAACTGAAAGCGGCCATTATCGGCTCGGGCAATATCGGCTCGGATCTGATGATCAAGATCTTGCGCCAGGGCAAGCAGGTGGAAATGGGCGTCATGGTCGGCATCGACCCCGCCTCCGACGGCCTGGCCCGAGCCACCCGGATGGGCGTGGCCACCACCCATGAAGGGGTGGACGGCCTGGTGAAGATGCCCGAGTTCGCCGACATCGATCTGGTGTTCGACGCCACCTCCGCCGGCGCCCACATCAAGAACGACGCCCTGCTGCGGGCGCACAAGCCGGGTATCAAGCTGGTCGACCTGACCCCCGCGGCCATCGGCCCCTACTGCGTGCCGGTGGTGAACCTGGAGCAGAACCTGGCCGAGGGCAACGTCAACATGGTCACCTGCGGTGGCCAGGCCACCATACCGGTGGTGGCGGCGGTGTCCCGGGTGGCGAAGGTGCACTACGCCGAGATAGTGGCCTCCATCAGCAGCAAGTCCGCCGGCCCCGGCACCCGCGCCAATATCGACGAGTTCACCGAAACCACCTCCAAGGCCATCGAGGACGTCGGCGGCGCGGCCAGGGGCAAGGCGATTATCATCCTCAACCCGGCGGAGCCACCGCTGATGATGCGTGACACCGTCTATGTGCTGTCGGAAGCGGCCGAGCCGGCGGTGGTGGAAGCCTCCATCGAGGAAATGGTGGCGGCGGTGCGGAGCTATGTGCCCGGCTACCGGCTCAAGCAGCGGGTACAGTTCGAGGCCATCCCGGCCGAGGCGCCGCTGCACATTCCCGGTCTGGGCGATTTCAGCGGGCTCAAGACGGCGGTGTTCCTGGAGGTGGAAGGAGCGGCTCACTACCTGCCGGCCTACGCCGGCAACCTGGACATCATGACTTCTGCCGCCCTGGCCACCGCCGAGCGGATGGCCCTGTCCCAGCTCAACGCCTGAGGAGGAACTTCGGATGAGCATCAACAACGGCAAAAAACTCTATATCTCCGATGTCACCCTGCGTGACGGCAGCCACGCGGTACGCCACCAGTATTCCCTGGATCAGGTGCGGGCCATCGCCCGGGCGCTGGACGCGGCACGGGTAGACAGCATAGAGGTGGCCCACGGCGACGGTCTGCAGGGCTCGAGCTTCAACTATGGCTTCGGCGCCCACACCGACCTGGAATGGATTGAAGCGGTGGCGGGCGAGGTGAGCCACGCCAGGGTGGCCACCCTGCTGCTGCCGGGCATCGGCACGGTGCACGATCTGGATAACGCCTATCGGGCCGGGGCCCGGGTGGTGCGGGTGGCGACCCACTGCACCGAGGCGGACGTGTCGCGCCAGCATATCGAGCACGCCCGCAAGCTGGGTATGGACACGGTCGGCTTCCTGATGATGAGCCACATGACCAGCCCCGGCAACCTGGCGCTGGAGGCGAAGAAGATGGAAGACTACGGCGCCACCTGCATCTACATCGTCGACTCGGGCGGGGCCATGACCATGCAGGACGTGCGTGACCGCTTCCGGGCGGTGAAGGCGGTGCTCAAGGCGGAAACCGAAACCGGCATCCATGCCCACCACAACCTGAGCCTGGGAGTGGCCAACAGCATGGTAGCGGTGGAAGAGGGCTGTGATCGCATCGACGCCAGCCTGGCGGGGATGGGCGCGGGGGCGGGCAACGCACCGTTGGAGGTGTTTATCGCGGCCGCCGAGCGGCTGGGCTGGCACCACGGCACCGACCTTACCACCCTGATGGACGCGGCGGACGATCTGGTGCGGCCGTTGCAGGACCGGCCGGTGCGGGTGGATCGGGAAACGCTGGCGCTGGGCTACGCGGGAGTCTACTCGAGCTTCTTGCGCCATGCGGAGACGGCGGCGCGGCGCTACGGGCTGAAGACGGCGGACATCCTGCTGGAGCTGGGCAAGCGGCGCATGGTCGGCGGCCAGGAAGACATGATCGTGGACGTCGCCCTGGATATGCTGGCGGCGCGCCAGGGATAAGCCGAACCGCGCCTCGGGCGGACGACGGGCCGGCGGCTCCTTCGCGGGAGTCGTCGGCCCGTTTTTTTGACTTTGCTTGCGCCGGCGGGGGGCTCCGAGGCGCCGTCACCGCCCGTTCGACGCGGGTAAGGCTTCACTCAGAACCCTCTGGTGCGCTATTAAAAATCCTTTTAAAACAAGAGCGTGCACTAAGTGCACCTTGGGGTCGTTTTTCGTTGTTACTTTTCTGCACTGTTTTTACACTGCGAGTGTTTCGTAAAGGTAAATGATTTGTTTGTTAAATATTTCCGCCGCGCGGAGACCAGCAGGACAGCATGGCCGCTTGCTTCGGCCAACTCTAGGAGGAGAGAGTCAATGTCAATGTCACCCCATCAAGCCCGTCCTGGCGACGGCACCAAGGATCCCCGGCAGCAGCGCAAGGACAGCCGCCGGGCCATCATCTCCAGCTACCTGGGCTCCACGGTGGAGTTCTACGATTTCCTGTTGTACGCCGCCGCCGCCAGCCTGGTGTTCCCGGTCCTGTTCTTCGGCGAGCTGGAGCCCGGCGTGGGGCTGATGCTGTCGTACCTGACCCTGGCGGCGGGCTATGTGGCCCGCCCGGTGGGCGGTCTGCTGTTCGGCCATTACGGCGACAAGGTGGGCCGCAAGCTGGTGCTGTTCATCACCCTGATGGTGATGGGGGTGGTGTCGGTGGTGATCGGCCTGCTGCCCACCTATGAGACCATCGGCGTGGCCGCGCCCATCATTCTGGTGCTGCTGCGGGTGATCCAGGGCCTGGCGGTGGGCGGCGAGTGGGCCGGCTCCACCCTGCTGGCGATGGAGCACTCCAGCAAGAAGTCCAAGGGCTTCGGCGCCAGCATAGCGGTCGCCGGCGGCCCGTCCGGCGCCGTGCTGGCGACCATGGTGCTGGGGCTGTTCTCGCTGCTGCCCGAAGATCAATTCATGAGCTGGGGCTGGCGCATCCCCTTCCTGCTGTCCGCCATCCTGGTGATCATCGGCCTCTACATGCGCTACAGCGTGACCGAGTCGCCCGAGTTCGAGGCGGCCAAGGCGGCGGAAGAGGCCAAACCCGAGGCGTCCGCCCATACCGGCGTGCCCCTGGTGCGGCTGTTCCGGGAGTCCTCCTCCAATATCTCCCTCGGCGTGCTGGCCGGCCTGGCGCCGCTGTTCATGCAGTCGATGCTGGCCACCTTTGGCCTGACCTACGCGGTGTCCATCGGCCACAGCCGCAGCGACGCCCTGCTGATGCTGACCCTGGCCAGCGTGCTGCATATCTTCACCATACCGCTGATGGCGGCGCTGTCGGATCGCTACGGTCGCCGTCCGGTGATGCTGGTGGGCGCCCTGGTGGGCTGCATCATGGTCTGGCCCATGTTCGCCCTGATCAGCCACGGCTCGCCCTGGATGATGCTGCTCGGCTTTATCATCGGCAACCCCTTGATCCAGGCGGTGATGTACGGCCCCATGGGTGCCTTTATCAGCGAGAAATTCACCACCCGCACCCGCTATACCGGCCTGTCGCTGACCTACCAGCTTACCGCCGTGCTGGGCGCCGGCTTCACCCCGCTCATCGCCCAGACCCTGCTCGGTCTGGGAGGCGGCGGCACCAATACCCAGTACATCTCCATGCTGTTCTGCGGGCTGTGCCTGGTCAGCGCCATCGGTGTGTACTGGTCGCGGGAAACAGCGCCGGGCCGGAGCGCGCAGCCGGTCTCCCTGGCCAAGGTGAAGGGCAGCCTGTCCTGATACCGACGCCCTGACAAGGGCCGTCCCGGGCGGCCCGACAACGGTAACACCCCTTCATTATTGCTGACCGGAGGCGGCGGACGCCGCCTTCCGGGATCCCCTGTCTCCGATTTCTCTCGGGCGGGGCTTAACCACGACATATAAAAAGGAAGAACAACGATATGGAGATGAAATCCAACACCATCACCCTGTGCGCCGCGCTGGTGGGCGCGGCGCTGTCCGGTACCGTCGGGGCCTTCGAGTGGCAGATAGGCGATACCAGGGCCAGTGTCTACGGCTATGCCAAGCTCGACATCATCCACGATGTTGACGCCGACCTGGGCAACACCGTCAATCGCGGCAATATCCGCCTGGACGGTGAAAAGGGGCCCGATGGCCACAGCACCCTGCACGCTTACCAGAGCCGGTTGGGAGTGAGCAGCCTGACCGCCACCGAACAGGGCGATGTCAAGGTGGTGCTGGAAGGGGATTTCTTCGGCAACGGCGGCGGCAATTTCCGCCTGCGCCACGCCTACGGCGAATGGAACGGCATCACCGCCGGCCAGACCTGGACCAACTTCGGCGGCTTTCTCGGCATGAATCCCACTATCGATTTCACCCCCCAGCCCGGCCAGGGCAACGCCGCCCGCCAGGCCCAGCTGCGCTATACCCGGGGGGGATTTTCCGCTGCGCTGGAAGATCCTGACAAGTTGGGCGGCAGGGTGAGCGTGGCCGCGCCCGACAGCGCCAAGCAGCCGTTGCCCGATCTGAGCCTGCGTTACCAGGGCAAGGCCGGCAGCCTCGATTTCGGCGCCTCGGCGGTGCTGCGTCAGCTGGAATACTACCAGGCCGGGAGCGATGGTGACCGCAATGCCTTCGGCTGGGGCCTGAACCTGGAGGCGGCCTACCGGCCCGTGCCGGGGCTGGTGCTGCGCGGCGCCCTGACTCATGGCGACGGCATCGGCGGCTACCTGGAGGGCAGCCCGGCGGCGCCCGGCTATGTGGATCCCCTGAGCGGTGAGCTGGAAACCATCAAGGCCAGCGGTGGCACCGCCGGGATCAGCCTGGCAATGGGTCCGGGCGACATCACCCTGGGTTATGGGGTAGCCCGGGCCGATCTGGACGATGCCCTGGCCGCCGGCGCCCTGACCGGTGCCGCCAACAAGAAGTTCGAGGCCTGGCACCTCAACTATATCTGGTCGCCGCTGGCCAACGTCAGCTACGGCATCGAGACCAGCTACCACCGCCGCCAGGTGCAGGACGGCCGGGAAGGGGACGCCCTGCGTCTGCAGGGTATGGTGATGTACAAGTTCTAAAGCTGTCTGTGCCATTCCTGACGTGGTGGGATTACTTAGCGACAATCCTTTGTAGTGCCTAGTGTTTCATCATCTGGAACGGTGAGAGAACCCGCTGGCGGTTGGGATCTGCCCTGTTGCTCCTGAACCACGCTGATCGGATAACCCGATGCGGGCTCGGTGTTAACCTATCCAGGTGCAAGCCCCTGTCTGCTTGGGCATGGGGATGGTCCCGCCCTGGGGCCACCCTATACCAGGGCGGCGGTGGGTTTATTCTTTCCTGCCCTTGGCTGCCAGCGCCATTGCCCGCAGTTTTTTCCGGTAGGCCCTGAGCTCGCCCAGCTTGATCCCTTCCGGCGCTTTCCTGTGCTTGTATTGGCCGATCCGCTGCGAGCCATAGATGCCGGTGTGGCCGGAAAACAGGTAGCTGACCACGCAGGCCACCCCGGCGTAGAGGCCAATCTCGGCACCGAACAGTTCCATGGCCATCAGGGTGGAGGCGATGGGGGTATTGGCGGCGCCGGCGAACACGGCGACGAAGCCGATACCGGCCAGCAGGGGCAGGGGCATGTTCAGCAAGGGGGCGAGGGCATTGCCCAGGGTGGCACCGATGTAGAACAGCGGGGTCACCTCGCCGCCCTTGAAACCACTGCCCAGGGAGGCCACGGTGAACAGCATCTTGCCGACAAAGTCATAGGCGGGCAGGGGCTGTTCAAAAGCTTCGACGATGGTCGGTATGCCCAGGCCGATGTACTTTTCCGTTCCCAGCAGCCAGACGGTGAGGGCGATAAGGATACCGCCCGCGAAGGGGCGCAGCGGGGCATAACCGATCAGCCTTTTCATCCCGCTGCCCAGAGCATGGGTGGCCTCGGCGAATACCTTGCCGGTCAGCCCGAACAGGGCGCCGGCAATGATCATGGCCGTCAGACCCCAGGCGGAGACCTCGGGGATGGCGGGGATCAGGTAATGGGTATGATGCACGCCCCACCAGAGGCCGACCTGATCGGCGACAATGGCCGCCACCACACAGGGCAGCAGGGCATCGTAGCGCAGGCGGCCGATGGCGAGCACTTCCAGCCCGAACAGGGCGCCGGCCAGGGGGGTGCCAAACACCGAGGAAAAGCCGGCGCTGATCCCGGCCATCAGGATGATGCGGCGATCTTCCGGCTTGAGCCGGAACAGGCGGGTGCACTGATCGGCCAAGGCGCCGCCCATTTGCACCGCGGTGCCTTCACGCCCGACCGAGGCGCCGAACAGGTGGGAGATCAGGGTGCCGCCCAGCACCAGGGGGGCCATGCGCAGGGGCACAACACTTTTCGGATCGTGAATTTCATCGATCAGCAGGTTGTTACCGGCCTCTACCTGTTGCCCGAAGTGCAGGTAAAGCCAGCCGACCCCAAAACCGGCCAGGGGCAACAGCCAGATGAGCCAGGGATTGCCGGTGCGGGTATCCGTGGCCCAGTCGAGGGCGAACAGGAAAAAAGCGGAAGCAGAACCGGCGAGTACGGCGACGACACTGGCCAGCACCAGCCATTTGGCCATGTAGGGCAGCAAAACCAGCTGCTCCGGGAGCTTGAAATTTATCATGCGGGTCCAGTCTATCTTGTTGAATAAAGCAGGCACCTGGACGGGAGCAGGACCACGATGACCACGGCTGCACCCACCTGGGTGTCCAGGAATCATGCAGGCATCATCAGCCCCGGGGGCGGTTAAGGGAGAATGCCATCTCCGAGAGGACGATTCTAACAGCGAGGCGTTCAGGGCTCCACCCCGTTGCAGGGCCACGAGCCCGGCCAGGGCCGGACTCGTCTGCTGATTACACCGCCATCATGTCGCGATGGAAGGATTTCTCGCAGTAGCGGCAACGGAAGCGCACCTGGCCGTCCACCGCCCGCACCTTGAACTTGCTGGCGACCGGCTCGTTGTGGCTGATGCAGTTGCTGTTCGGGCAGGAGAACACGCCTTCCACCTTTTCCGGCAGGTGCAGCTGCAACTTTTCCACCACCTCGAAGTCCTCGATCAGGTTGACCGTGGCCTGGGGGGCGAACAGCGCCAACTGGTTGGCCTGGGTGGCGGACAGCCGGGTGTTTTCCACCTTGATGATGTCCTTGGCGCCCAGCGCCTTGGAAGGCAGGTTCAGCCCCACGGTGATTTTCTCCTGGGTTTGCACCAGGCCGAACAGCTGCAGGATCTTGATGCCCTGGCCGGCGGGAATATGGTCGATGACGGTGCCGTTGTGGATGGCTTCGACTTGCAGTTGGCTCTTGTTCATCGGGGTCCTCACAGGCTCTCGTTCAGCACCAGGGCGAGCAGGGCCTGGCGGGCGTAGACGCCGTTCTCGGCCTGCTCGAAGTAATAGGCATAGGGGGTGTCGTCAACCTCTATGGTGATCTCGTCGATGCGGGGCAGGGGATGCAGCACCTTGAGGCTGTCCTTGGCATTGTCCAGCACTTCCGGGGTCAGCACATACTTGGAGGCCACGTGCATGTATTCGGTTTCGTCGAAGCGCTCTTTCTGCACCCGGGTCATGTAGAGGATATCCAGCTCGTCCATCACCTCTTCCATGCTGTCGCGGAACTCGAAGTTGATGCCTCTTTCCACCAGTTCGTCGCACAGGTAGTCGGGCATGGCCAGGGCCTGGGGCGCAATAAAGTAGAACTTGCAGCCGAACAGACTGAGCGCCTGGGTCAGGGAGTGCACGGTGCGGCCATATTTGAGGTCACCGACGAAGGCCACGGTCAGCCCCTGCAGGGTACCCTGGGTTTCGTAGATGGTGAACAGGTCCAGCAGGGTCTGGGTTGGGTGCTGGTTGGAACCGTCACCGGCGTTGATCACCGGCACCGAGGAAAATTCCGCCGCCAGCCGGGCCGCCCCTTCCTGGGGATGGCGCATCACGAAGGCGTCGCTGTAGGAGCTGATGATCTTCACCGAATCGGCCAGGGTTTCGCCTTTCTTGGCCAGGGAGGTGCTGCCGCTGTCGGAAAAGCCGATCACGGCGCCGCCCAGCCGGTGCACCGCCGTTTCGAACGACAACCGGGTGCGGGTAGAGGCTTCGAAGAAGCAACTGGCCACCACCTTGTGCCTGAGCAGCTCGGGTCGGGGATGGGTCTTGAGCATCACGGCGGTGTCGATGATCAGTTCCAGTTCGGCACGGGTGAAGTCGGAAATGGAGATTACATGCTTTTGATATAGGGGGTTTGCCATCAGCAACGCTCTTTAAGGTGTAAAGTGAAGACCATAAAAAAGCCCCTGAATGGGGCCATTAGAGCTAAATTGATCGCAAACGCCACCGTTTCCATGATAAACGGGCGTAAAACCGGCCTGATGGTAACGGGAAAGGATAAGCATCCTGCAACTCCGGGCGATTGCAAATCGTACGGATTATAGAGAAATGTGCGCCTAAAGCAAAATACGGCGAGAGGGTGTATCGAAAACGGCGAAAAGGTGAGCGAACGCACCAGGGGCCCGGAAAAAGCCCTTTACCTTTGAAGGTCGCCGGTTATAATGCGCCTCGTGTTGCAGGGGCATAGTTCCAATTGGTAGAACAGCGGTCTCCAAAACCGACGGTTGGGGGTTCGAATCCCTCTGCCCCTGCCAGCTTCACCTCTTAAAGCCAGCTTCCATGCTGGCTTTTTGCGTTATGGAGTGGCTATGACGCCGTTACAATCGCAACTGTGGCAATTGCTTGCACTGCCGGTGTGGCGCTGTGCCCACCCCGAGCGTCTGCCCCATGCTCCCGAGCCCGCCGCCGAACCGGCGATGGTGCTGCTGGTCGTGGGCCAGGGCAGGGCGTTGCCGGCACCGCTGGAGGCCGACCTGCGTCTGGCCCTGGCACCCGATCCGGCCCGCTTCCGAGTCATGGACGAAGCGGCCTGGCGGGCGGTGGGCTGCCCGTCAGCTCCCGTCCTGCTCGGCCTCAACCTGACGATGGCGGCGGATGCCTTTGACTGGCATGGCAGCCTGCCGCTGACCCCTGAGCAAAAGCGCGAACTCTGGAGCCGGTTATGCAGCCTCTGTTTCGCCCCCTGAGCTTCGTCGATCTGGACGCCATGGTAACGCTGGAGCAGGCTGCCCATCCGTATCCCTGGAGCCGCGGCCTGCTGGGCGAGAGCTTTGGCGGGCGCTATTTTACCGGCTCCCTCTGGCTGGGGGAGCAGCTGCTGGGCTACTTTATCGCCGACCGGATCCTGGACGAAAGTACCCTGATGAACATTTGTGTGGCCCCAGCCTGGCAAGGCAAGGGCTTGGGCCGGCTGTTGCTGGAACATTACCTGCGCCGGTGCCGGGAGCAGGAACTGACCCGGCTCTGGCTGGAGGTACGGGCTTCCAACGGCCCGGCCCTGGCCCTGTATCGCGCCTGTGGCTACGTGGAAAGTGGCCGTCGGCGGGATTATTACCAGAGTGCCAGTGGCCGGGAAGATGCGGTGTTGATGCAAAAATAACCAATTTACTCCTATACTCAAAGGCAAACACTCTCACCAAGGACGGAACAATGAGAGGCTCAAGGATTTGCCTGCTGGCTACGGCGCTGCTGTGGCCTTTGGCGTCGGACGCCAACATCTATCGTTATCGGGACGCCGCCGGCGTGGTGCACTATACCGATAACCGTCTTCATGCCGTGCAGTACTCCAACGACCGCTGGAGCCAGGACGCCGTCAACCGCGATGCCGTGCTGGTGCGGGTGGTGGAAAAGCCTGACGGCCACTACTTTTTCGCTCTCAACCGGTTGCCCTCCCGGGCCGAGCTGACATTCCGCTTTTCCGGCCAGGAAAACGTGCTGATTCCCGACGAGATGCAGCAGGTGATCCGCTTGCCAGCACGGGAAGAGAAGTTCGTGGGCAAGCTCAGTGCCCGGCAGAGTGGCAGTTGGCGCTATGACTACGGTTTCGCCTACACCGGCAACCAGCTGCGGCCTTCGCCCAGCGCGCAGAAGGTACAGAAAATTGCCGGATCCACCATCGTAAAGCCGACACCTGCCTCCTGGAGCCGGCCATCCACTCCTTCCTATTTCCCCGAGGCGGTGGATCTGGCGTCACCGGTAGCCGGGCGCTACCGGGTGTCCCAGGGGTTCAACGGCGAGTTCAGTCATAACAGACCCGCCAACCGTTATGCCCTGGATATCGCCCTGCCGATCGGCACTCCGCTTTATGCCACCCGCGACGGGGTGGTGCTGGCGGCGGTAGACCATCATGTGGGCGGCGGCCTCAAACCGGAATACCGGGGCAAAACCAATCACCTGCGGCTGCGCCACAGCGATGGCACCATGACCCTTTACGCCCATCTGCATACCGGCTCCTTGCTGGTGAAGAAAGGCGACAGGGTGAGGGCCGGGCAGCGGGTGGCGGCGTCCGGCAACACCGGCTATAGCTCTGGGCCCCACTTGCATCTGGCGGTGCAGGTGTACAACAACGGTCGGGTCGAATCCATCCCCTTTACCTTGCAGGGCCGTTCTCCCAAGACGGGGACCTGGCTGCTGGCCCAGGGATCGGAATAGAGCAATAACTCATTGTGATGGGTGGTGGTATTAAATTTTGTATTTACCACCCGTTTTAAATATAAGAAATGATACTTGTTGAACTATTGAATTTATGTCCTGATTTGTTCATTTTATATGGCTTTAAATGCTGATTTTGATGGGCTTCCTTCGAAAAAATCAGTTGCTTTATGTTGCTTGGTATGGCCTTTTACTTTCTTTTTTATAACAAACTCAAAGTAAAAAGGCAGGAACACAAGATGGCAGAGTTAGTCGACGTGGCAGAAAACGGTCCACGCAGCATAAGCCACTATATGCGTGTATTGGGGCCCGGTATTCTGGGCGCCGCGGCCGCTATCGGTGGTTCCCACCTGGTGGCCTCTACCCAGGCCGGTGCCATTTACGGCTGGCAACTGGTGGGGCTGATTATCGTCGTCAACCTGCTGAAATATCCCTTCTTTCAAATTGGGGCCCGCTACACCATGGCGGCGGACGAAACCCTGATCCAGGGGTATGACCGTATCGGCCGCGGCTATCTCTACCTGTTTACCGCGCTCAATATTTTTGCCTCCGTAGTCAGTACTGCCGGGGTGGCGATGCTGTGCGGCAGCATCCTCGGTCTCTTTATCGGCGATGCCTTGAGCGTGACCCAGCTCAGCATGATAGTGCTGGCGGGCTCGCTGGTGTTTCTTATCACCGGTCACTACAAAACCCTGGATCGGGTAACCAAGTGGATCATCGTCGGCCTGGCGGTGGCCACGGTGACCGCGGTGTTTATCGCCCTCAACAAGGGCGGTGTGGCCCCCCCCGATTTTGTGGCGCCGAGCCCCTGGAACCTGGCGGCGGTGGGTTTTCTGGTGGCGCTGATGGGCTGGATGCCGGCGCCCATCGAGCTGTCTTCCTGGAACAGCGTGTGGCTGCGGCAGAAGAAAAAGGCCCTGGGCGACGAGCTCGATTACAAGGACGCCTTGGTTGACTTCAATGTGGGCTACGTGACGTCCACCCTGCTGGCCATCGCTTTCGTCGCCTTGGGGGCCCTGGTGCTGCACGGCAGCGGCGAGAGCCTGGCTACCTCCGGCATCGCCTTCGCCCACCAACTGGTGAACGTGTACGCCAGTGTCATGGGTGACTGGAGCCGCTGGCTGATCGCGCTGATCGCCTTTTTGTGCATGTTCTCCACTACCGTCACCGTGCTGGACGGCTACAGCCGGGCCCTGAGCGAGTGCTTCGTACAGCTGGGCCAGCAGAAAGGCAGCGGCCCCACCGGCCATGGCGCCCGCTACACCTATCCACTGATGGTGGTGATGGGCATGGTGGGAGCCTTGATCATCATGTTCTTCAAGGGTGCCCTGCTGGCCATGCTGGAGTTCGCCATGATCTCCGCTTTTATCAGCGCCCTGGTGTTCGCTTGGCTGAACTACCGTCTGATGAAACTGCCGCAGGTGCCCGAGCGTTACCGCCTGGGCGGCGGCATGGTGGCCCTGAGCTGGGCCGGCATCCTGTTTTTCGCCGGCTTCAACCTGCTGTTCGGCTACTGGTACCTGTTTGTGAAATAAGGCCGAGGGCCCCTGCGTTTCTATGGCCATAAGCGATTTTGGGTGTCACCACGGCGCGGCCCAAGGAGAGAGAATGTCGTTCTTTGCCAGGTTGAAGGGCTGGCTCGGGCAAGGGGGCAGGCCGGCAGAGGTCCTGCCCTGGCGGGAGGTGCTGGCGCAGATCCCCATACTGCAAGGTCTGGAGGAAAGGGAACAGCTCCGGCTGTGCGAGCTGGGAGCGCAGCTGTTGGCTCGCAAGACCCTGACGGTGCTCGGGGTGGAGCTTGCCCCGGAAGACAGGGCAGCCCTGGCACTGCAGGCGGTGTTGCCCATCCTGTACCTCGATCTGAAATGGTACCGGGGTTTTCGCGAGATCATCATCATTCCCGAGCCGGTCACCCGGCGGGAGTCGGTGCAGGATGAATTCGGTCTGGTCAGCGAGGTGGAAGAGGAACACGCCGGCGAGTCCTGGCAACAGGGGCCCCTGGTGCTGGCCTGGAGCGAGCTATGCCAGGACGGCGACTGGGACGGCTTCAATCTGGTAATCCATGAGTTGGCCCACAAGATGGACATGCTGGGCGGCGAGGCCGACGGCGCACCGCCGATGCGCCCCGGCATGGAGATGGCGCGTTGGCGCGCCGACTTCCAGGCCGCCTTCGACGATCTCTGCCGGCTGCTGGAGCAGGATGAGGCGCCGCCCATCGACCCCTATGCCGCCACCCACCCGGCCGAATTTCTGGCGGTGACCTGCGAGCTGTTTTTCACCCATCCCCGCCGGTTGGCGGCCACCTACCCGGCGGTGCATCGCCAGTTGGTGGCCCTGTTCGGGCAGGATCCCCTGTCGCGCCAGCCTCCTGAATATGCGGCCGAAGGCCATGGCGGTCGCCCTCATCCGGCCGAACGTCATCCCCGGGAACCCGACTGAGGCGTGCCCGCAGAGTCTCTCTCGGCTTCCCTTTCTTGCGGCAAGCACGCCAAAAAACCGGTCATGCCCTCGAAGGGGGCGACCGTTTCGAATGCCCTTGTAGAGTTGTTAAGCGAACGGCACCGGGTCCGGAGTCCTTGAGAAGCCCTTTGGCTTCCTTTGGCTACCCGCTGACGGGTTCTGTGATCCTGCTCGCTAAACCACTGCTTTGCCGCCCATCGATAAGTGATACTTTATTGATTGAAAGCCACAGCCTATTAAGGCTCGAGGAAAGATCGATTTATCTTTTTCCTCGGGAGTCAGTATAGTGCTTGAAGTGCTGTTTCTTTCTTACGCTATCTCCCTATCAGGACTCACCATTTGGCGAGTATCGTCGGGATTTCGACGTTGATAATGTTAAAAGATATAAAAGCGTCGTTTTGATATGCGCAGATGATTTAGCACTGTTGTAAAAGAACGTAATTAGGCTGGAGCAATAGAATGGCAAGGCTGCCTGGCAGTTGAAGGAGCAGCTTGCCCGAAACCGGACGCGCCTCGTCGGTATCCGGTGCGATATCAACATTAATCAGGGATTTATTATGTTAATTGGAATTCCAAGGGAAACGCTTAGCGGCGAGACTCGGGTGGCGGCGACCCCCAAGTCGGTCGAACAGCTGCGTAAACTGGGTTTTGAGGTCGGCATCGAGCAGGGGGCGGGCACCAAGGCCAGCTTCGAGGATACGGCCTACCAGGCCGCCGGTGCCAAGCTGGTCAGCGCCGACGACGTTTGGCAATCCGCCATCATCTACAAGGTCAACGCCCCCACCGCCGAAGAAATCGAGCGGCTGCAGGCCGGCACCACTCTGGTCAGCTTTATCTGGCCGGCGCAAAACCCCGAACTGGTTGAACAACTCAGGGCCAAGGGCGTGACCGTGATGGCCATGGACATGGTGCCACGGATTTCCCGCGCCCAGTCCCTGGATGCGCTGTCTTCCATGGCCAATATCGCCGGCTACCGGGCTGTGGTGGAAGCCGCCCACGAGTTCGGCCGCTTCTTCACCGGCCAGATCACCGCCGCCGGCAAGGTGCCGCCCGCCAAGGTGCTGGTGATCGGCGCCGGCGTGGCCGGCCTGGCCGCCATCGGCGCCGCCGGCTCCCTCGGGGCCATCGTCCGTGCCTTCGACACCCGGCCCGAGGTAAAAGAGCAGATCAACTCCATGGGTGCCGAGTTCCTGGAGCTGGACTATGAGGAAGAGGCCGATTCTTCCGATGGTTATGCCAAGGAAATGAGCCAGGCCTTTATCGATGCCGAAATGGCGTTGTTCATGGCCCAGGCCAGGGAAGTGGACATCATCATCACCACGGCGCTTATCCCCGGCAAGCCGGCGCCCAAGCTGATCACCGCCGAAATGGTGGCGGCCATGGCCCCGGGCTCGGTGATCGTGGATCTGGCGGCGCAAAACGGCGGCAACTGCGAGCTGACCAAGCCCGGCGAGTTGTTCGTGTCCGACAATGGCGTGAAAGTGATCGGTTATACCGATCTCAACGGCCGCCTGCCGACCCAGTCCTCCACCCTCTATGCCACCAACCTGGTCAACCTGGCCAAATTGCTGTGCAAGGAGAAGGACGGCAACATCAAGGTCGACTTCGACGACGTGGTACTGCGCAACATGACGGTGGTGAAGGACGGTGAAGTCACCTTCCCGCCGCCCGCCATCAGCGTGTCCGCCGCGCCCAAGGCCAAGGCGGCCCAGCCTCATGCCGAGCCCCACGCCAAGAAGCCGAGCAACCTCAAGTATTACCTGGGCGGCGCCGGCGTGGTGCTATTCGCCTGGCTGTCGGCGGTGGCCCCACTCGAGTTCCTGTCCCATGTCACCGTGTTCGTGCTGGCCTGTATCGTGGGCTACTACGTGATCTGGAATGTGTCCCACTCGCTGCACACCCCGCTGATGTCGGTGACCAACGCCATTTCGGGGATTATCGTGGTCGGGGCCCTGTCCCAGGTGGGTAGCGGTGGCTTTGTCACCTTCCTCGCCTTTATCGCGGTATTGATCGCCTCCATCAACGTGTTTGGCGGCTTTACCGTAACCCATCGTATGCTGAAGATGTTTAGAAAGGGCTAATGGAATGTCACAAGGACTTGTAACTGCGTCTTATATTATCGCCGCCGTGTGCTTCATTCTGAGCCTGGCGGGTCTGTCCAAGCAGGAGTCGGCCAAGGCCGGTAACTGGTATGGTGTGGCCGGTATGGCCATCGCCCTGGTGGCCACCATCTTCAATCCCGAAGTGACCGGCCTGGGCTGGATCATCCTGGCCATGGTCATCGGTGCCGCCATCGGTATCCGCCTTGCGCTCAAGGTGGAAATGACCGAAATGCCGGAACTGATCGCCATGCTGCACAGCTTCGTGGGTCTGGCGGCGGTGTTCGTGGGCTATAACACCTACATGGACCATGAAGAGATGTTCGGCGCCATGCTGAATATCCACAACACCGAAGTCTTTCTCGGCGTCTTCATCGGTGCCGTCACCTTCACCGGCTCCATCGTCGCCTTCTGCAAGCTGCGCGGCCTGGTGTCGTCCAAGCCGCTGATGCTGCCGCACCGCCATAAACTGAACCTGCTGGCGGTGGTGGTGTCCGCCCTGCTGCTGATCTGGTTCGTGCAGGTGGAAGGCTCCAGCTTCGCCCTGCTGGTGATGACCCTGATCGCCCTGGCCTTCGGCTGGCACCTGGTGGCGAGCATCGGCGGCGCCGACATGCCGGTGGTGATCTCCATGCTCAACTCCTACTCCGGCTGGGCAGCGGCGGCGGCGGGCTTTATGCTCTCCAACGACCTGCTGATCGTCGTCGGCGCCCTGGTGGGCTCCTCCGGTGCCATCCTGTCCTACATCATGTGCCGGGCGATGAACCGCTCCTTCGTGTCTGTTATCGCCGGCGGCTTCGGCTCCGACGGTGCCGTGAGCAACGGTGAAGAGGAAGACGGCGAGTACACCGAGGTGAACGCCGAGGACGTGGCCGAAATGCTGAAGAACTCCAGCTCGGTGATCATTACCCCCGGATACGGCATGGCGGTAGCCCAGGCCCAGTACCCGGTGGCGGATCTGGTGTCCAAGCTGCGCGCGGCCGGCGTCAAGGTGCGCTTTGGCATCCACCCGGTGGCGGGCCGTCTGCCCGGCCATATGAACGTGCTGCTGGCGGAAGCCAAGGTGCCTTACGACATCGTGCTGGAAATGGACGAGATCAACGACGACTTCGACGACACCGACACCGTGCTGGTGATCGGCGCCAACGACACCGTCAACCCGGCGGCCAACGAAGATCCGGCCAGCCCCATCGCCGGCATGCCGGTGCTGGAAGTGTGGAAGGCCCAGCAGGTGGTGGTGTTCAAGCGTTCCATGAACACCGGCTACGCCGGGGTGCAGAACCCGCTGTTCTTCCGCGAAAACAGCGTCATGCTGTTCGGCGACGCCAAGGACAGCGTGGACAACATCCTGAAAGCGCTGTAATTTTTTCAGACTGTCAATGATGAACAAAGGGAGCTTCGGCTCCCTTTCAGCTTGATGACAAAGCCCATTACCTGCTTTTTTGCCTGATATTTCCCTTTGCTTCAGCTATGTAAACATCGTCATCTCCGCGAAGGCGGAGATCCATGAAACATTGCACTGGACTCCCGCCTTCGCGGGAGTGACTACAGAGAACGACGAAGGTTTGTCAGCAGTCTGAAAGGGAGCTTCGGCTCCCTTTTTGTTGTCATCGGCCATCGAGAGTCATGGGATACCTCATACTTCATTTTGCTTCGGAATATTGTCCGCCTTTGAAGGACAGTTTCTTCAGGTGTTCGATAAAGGTGGCGAGGATGGGGGAGCCGTTGTCCTTGCGGTAGTTGGCATAGAGGTCGATCAACGGTAGTTCGGGCTCTAGGGGCCTGAGCACGACATTTTCCTGCCCGATAGGGGTGATGTAGGTGGGGAGTATGCTGCAGCCCATGCCGATATTGATCAGGTTGATGTTCAGCAGGATGTTGTCGGCCTGCTGCACGATATTGAGCTGGATGTGGTTCTGCTCTGCGAATTCCAGGATCAGGTTATACAGGGGGAGGGACTCAGATGGATTGACGATGATAAAGTCCTGGTGGTCGAGCATCCTGACCGGCACCACCTCGTAGTCGGCCAGGGGATGGCTCTTCGGGATCAGGAACTTCAGGGGTTCCTTCAGGATCAGGAAACTGTCGATTTCCTCATCCTGCACATTGTCGCGGGTAAAGGCGATATCCAGTTCGCCGTTGCGCAGCCGCGCTATCTGCTGCTGGTTGTTCAGGCTTTTCAGTTCAACGCTCAGTTCGGGGTAGTGAATGCGAAAAGCCGGCAGTATATGGGGGAAGACGTTCATCTCGGCGACGGGAACGAAGCCGATGGCCAAGCGGAAGGCCTTGGCCTGGGCAATTTGTCGGGTGATGGACACCGCCTTTTCCGCCTGGGCCAGGGTCAGGCGGGTTTCCCGGAGGAAGACCTCGCCTTCTTCCGTCAGCTCCACCTTGCGTTTGGTTCTGTTGAAGAGCCTGACACCGAGTTCGGTCTCGAGATCCTTGATCTGCTGGCTAAGGGAGGGCTGGGACGTATAGAGCCGGTTGGCCGCCTTGCTGAAGCTCAACTCCTCGGCCACGGTCACAAAGTAGCGCAAATGCCGTAACTCCATGGAAGACTCCTTCTGGCCGTGCGTTTAGGGTAATGTGTCGTTGCTCATCACAGGATGGTTTCGCCTGCATCGGGCCACCATGGTACGCGGCCCGCGCCTTGACTCACAAGCCCCTAAGGAACAGGCCGAAGGGGCGGTTAATCTACAACGACTCAGGCCAGCTTGCGCAGATCCCGGGTAACATCCAGGTGTTGCTCCGGTTGGAAACACACCCGCTTGTCCACCATCTTCCTCAGGTTTCTCATTTCCCGGGGCTGGTTGACGGTGATGCCGGCCACCAGGGTGCCGTTGCTCACACCGATGAGGGTAAAGGCCGAGTCGGTGCCGGAGGCCATGTCGCCACGCAGATGCCACTGGGCCGCCGCCATGTCGCCGACAAACTGGATATTGATGCCGAGCTGATCGGTCCAGAACCAGGGGGCCCTGGCGGGCGGCGGCTCCTGCCCCAGCACATGGCGGGCGAAGATGGCCGCCTGGTGGTTGGCGTTCTCCCAGCTCTCGATACGCCGCGGGCGATCCGCGCCATTGCGCCGGGCGGCGACATCGCCCGCGGCATAGATGTCCGGGTGCGAGCTCCGGCAGTGTTCATCGACCAGGATGGCGCCATCGACCTCCAGCCCGGCGGTGATTGCCAGCCGCACATTGGGGACTATGCCGATGCCGTACACAACGGCGTCCGCCACCAGGGTCTGGCCATCCTCCAGCAAGAGATGGACTTCTTCGCCCTGCAACTCGGCACTGTGGATGCCGGTGGACAGGCGGACATCGATCCCCTGGGCCCGGTGCCGCCCGACCAGGTATTCCCCCAGAGCGGCGGGCGCGCAGCGCTTCATCACCATGGGCTCCTGCTCGAGCACCGTGACCCGGCAGCCCCTGGCGCTGGCGCTGGAGGCCAGCTCGAGGCCGATGACGCCGCCGCCGACCAGAACTATGCTTTTTTCCGCCGTGAACACGGTAATCAGCTTCCTGGCGTCTTCCAGATTGCGCAGGGTATAAACCTGTTGTGCCAGGCTATCCAGCATGGGCAGGCGGCGCGGCGCGCCGCCGGTGGCGAGCAGCAGCTTGTCGTAGCCAAGGGTGTCGCCGTTTTCCAGCTCGACCAGGCGCGCCTCGGGATCGAGGCGTTCGGCGCCATTGCCGGTGATCAGGGTCACCTTCAGCGCCGCCAGCTTTTCCGCCGACAGTATTTCGACCCGGGCGGAGTCCGGGGTCAGAATGACCTCCTTGGACAGGGGCGGGCGCTCATAGGGCAAATGGGGTTCGTCCCCGACCAGGGTGAGCTTCCCTTCATAGCCATGGGCGCGTAGTTCCAGAATGGCACTGGCGCCCGCCTGGCCGGCACCGATGATGACGATGTGTGACAGACTCATTTTCTTACCCCTTCCACCTTAAAACAGCCCCGCATTGGGCTGGCGCAGGCCCCGGATACCCAGGCCGCAGTC
Organism: Zobellella sp. DQSA1; assembly: GCF_041950555.1. Classification (GTDB taxonomy): domain Bacteria; phylum Pseudomonadota; class Gammaproteobacteria; order Enterobacterales; family Aeromonadaceae; genus Oceanimonas. Next base: position 3,379,606 of record NZ_CP169531.1, on the reverse strand, counting down.
CGCGTTGATAAACACCCCGGTCAGGGTGCGGTTGTTTTGCCGTGAGGCCAGCAGGACGTAGGGGCCGGTCATGTCCTCGGGTTCGGGCAGGAACTTCAGGGGCATGCCGCCCGCGATCTTTTCCGGATCCCGGGCATCGAGCAGCCCGAGCTGGTCCTGGCCCAGGGCGGCGGCACCCGGGATATTGGTTCTCATGCCCGAAGGGGCCACGGCGTTGACCCTGACCTTGGGGGCCAGCTCGTAGGCCAGCTCCCGGACCAGGCCCACGCCGGCGTGCTTGCTCAGGGTATAGATGGGACCGCCCCCCGCCGGATAGAAGGACGAGTTCGACAGGGTGAAGATCATGGCGCCTTCGGTTTTTACCAGTTCATCCACCGCGGCCTTGGCCCCGAGCAGGTAGCCCTTGGTATTGACCGACACTATCTCGTCGAACGCCTGCCCGAGCTCGTCGCCGGACAGGCTCAGGATGTCGGCGCCATGATCCCAGATGCCGGCGTTGCCGACAAAGCAGTCCAGCTTGCCGAAGCGGGCCACCGTGGCTTCCACCGCGCGCAGGTTGTCGTTGTAACTGGTGACATCGCCGGTGACCGCCACTATCCGGTCGCCATAGCGTTCGAGCAGCGCCTGCAGCCTGTCCTCGGCCCGCTCCAGCACCCCGATGCGCGCGCCTTCCCGGATAAAACGGTCGATCAGCGCCCGTCCCAGCCCGGAGCCGCCGCCGGTGACAAGAATGACTTCTCCTTCCAGCCAGCTCATGGTCGTTACCCCGCCATGTCTACGTAGAGGGCATCGTCTTCGATCACCACCGGAAAGGTCTGGATCGGATCCGTGGCCGGCATGCACATCGCCTTGCCGGACTTCAGGCAGAAGCGGGCCGCATGCAGGGGGCACTCCACGGTGCCGTCGTCTTCCAGGTAGCCTTCGGACATGGAGGCGTTGCCATGGCTGCAGCGATCGTTCATGGCGAAGAAGTTGCCCTGGGAATTGAACACGGCCAGGGCATCGATCCCGTTGACGCCGCAGTCCACCTTTAGCGCCTCGCCTTCTTCCAGTTCGTCGATGTTGCACACAAATATCTTGTTCATCAGAAAAACACGCTCAGGTTGTGGGAGGTATAGGTGGCCTGGTCCAGGGTGATTTCACGCCGGCAGATCTTCCAGCCCAGATCCGTATCGGCCTTGCGCACCCGGTCCGCCCGTTTGCCGACATAGATGGTGATGTCTTTTTCCTTTTGCGAGCGGTACAGCAGGTAATTGCTGTAAACGTCGTATTCTCCCGCGCTATCCGCCGGCTCCACCCGGATATTGGTGATCAGGTGGCGGGTGCGCGAGGGCGGCTCCTCGGCCCAGGCCATGCCGGTCTCCAGGCGAGCGATGCGGCGCTCCAGCAGGTGCTTGTCGTCGTTGAACACCCAGGTGGACGGCGGCTGCACGCTGCGCCGGCGGTCGCGGGTCTGGGCATTGACGGTGGTGCGCAGGGTATAGCTGATGTCCTCGTCCAGCAGGTCCAGCCAGTCGCGGAAGCTCCAGTCATCGAGCCGTTGGGCCTCGAGGTACATGAATTGCGAGATCTCATGGTAAAGCTCGAGGCTTACGGGGATTAAGCGACTCATTACACCAGCTCCTTTTCAAACTGTTCGGTTGCCTTTTCGACGTCTTCCCATTTTTCATGCATCAGCAGATCGGCCCAGCGGCGATACATGGCGCGGGCGGCCGTTTCGGAGAAGATATAGTTGGTGATGCCGGGGATATCGTCGTTGCGCACTTTCTCGTTGCCCAGTCCCATTTCTACGATTAGCTTGCTCTGGCGGGCCTTGTAGCCGCGTAGCACCTTCTGGATTTCCACCCAGTTTTCGGAGTCGTCCTGCTCCAGGAAGCCGGCCGGGCCGAAGGCGCGGGTGGCCGAGCGTTCGAAGGCTTCCTTCACTTCCTGGGGGGCGTCCTTGTCGCAGATGCAGAAGGCCCATACCTCAGTTTTGTTCGGCCCCCGCGGGTGCCAGATACGCAGGGTGGCGGTGCCGTTCAGCCAGGACAGGGTCGGGAACATGGTGTTGTGGCCGGCCAGGCGCAGGGCGCGCACTTCACCCAGGCGTTCTTTCGCTTCCTCGTAGGTGTCGCGGAAATACTGGGCCACTTCCCCGTCCACCCAGACGTTGGCATCCGGTTTTTCGGTGAAGAAGAAGCCGGAACCATGGCCTCGCTGGCCATATTGAATGGCGTCTTTCGCGGTTTCCCACACCGGGCGGGCGGTCTGGGCCGCGCCCAGCTTCTTGGAGTCTTCGTCTTCCGGCTGGGCACCCAGCACCTGGATGGCGGAGGCGTGGGAGAACAGGGCATGGTACTGATCGGAGGCGAACTGCTCAGCGGCAAACTTCCAGTTGCACTCGATTTCCCATTTATGGACGCCACCGATGATCTCGGTGCCGCCCGCGCGGCGGTCCAGCACGCCGTCCAGATACCAGGCGATGTCGCCCATGTACTCCTCGAGGGCAGGCGTCGCGTCGCTCCAGCAGCCGAAGACAAGCCCCTTGTAGCTGGCGACGCGGTTGACTTCCAGCAGGCCCCATTGTTCCTTGCAGGCCCCCTGGGGATAGGCCCTGTCTTCCAGCGGGATGTCTTTCAGGGCGCCATCCACCCCGTAGGACCAGCCGTGATAGGGGCAGGTAAAGGCGCGGGTGTTGCCGGAGTCCGCATGGCATACCCGCATGGAGCGGTGACGGCACTGGTTGAGCAAGGCCTTGATACTGCCGTTCTTCTGCCGGGTGACGATAACGGGATCCTCGCCCATGTAGGTGTTGAAGAAGTCGCCGGCCTTGGGGATCTGGCTCTCGTGGCACAGGAACAGCCAGCAACGACCGAAGAGTCGTTCCAGCTCCAGTTCGTAGAGTTCCGGATCGGTGAAAATCAACGGGGTGATGCGCCCGTTCTTGGCATCCACCAGGGCATCGATTTTGTCCGCATCAAATTTTCCATTCATGGTGATTCTCCTTTGGCCGCCGATACGGCAAGAAACAGGACGTCGATAATTTGTGCAGATATTGGTTTTTTGTAACCAGTTAGTGAAATATTTATTTTATTTCGATTAATAAGTTTTACGTCTTAATCGTCGGGGTGGGGGGGCAAGGTGAACGGCTGGATCAAGCTGGCCGCCGACAAGGACAACGGGGAGTGCTTTCGTCATCCTCATTACAGAGGGATATTCGGTTCAATAGGTTATGGATCTCCGCCTGGGCGGAGCTCCCGGTATTAAATGACGAGTCGGCAGGGGGAGTACGTGAACAACGGATGATGAGCGGGTCGGTTTATCCCTCCCGCACTATGCTGGCCAGCCCCAGCTTGTCGAGTTCATAAATCTGGTGGCGCCGTCACTATAGTGAAAGCCGCGACCTTGGCGGCCATGATGCTGATGGCAGTACCACCGTCGGATGGCCTGCTCATCAATCCAGAAGGTCAGTGAACCGCGATGAACCAAGGCTCGGTTGCATTGCCGCCAGTTGCAGGTGTGGTGCCGTGTTTTGCCCCTCTGTCTGCTCCTGAGTCCGTTCGTCAGCTGATCAGCTCATGGCTGAGACAGAGAGTTCACTGATTTAGGAAACAACGCCCTAGGCCGAGAGTTCTCTTCGGAGGATCTCTGCACCTGCGCTTAAGGCATTTAGCTTGGCTCTTGCTACTCGACGAGATAAGGGTGCCATGCCACAGTTGGTACAAGGATAGAGCTTGTCGGCATCTACAAACGCAAGTGCTTTTCGTAAGGTATTGGCTACTTCCTCTGGCGTCTCAATGGTATTGGTTGCAACATCAATGGCCCCTACCATTACCTTTTTACCTCGAATGAGTTCAAGTAGCTCGATTGGAACACGAGAGTTGTGACATTCTAATGAGATAATGTCGATATTAGATGTTTGCAGCTTGGGGAAAACTTCTTCATATTGTCTCCACTCGGAACCTAACGTCTTTTTCCAATCCGTATTGGCTTTGATGCCATAACCATAGCAAATATGTACGGCAGTTTCACATTTAAGGCCTTCAATTGCTCTTTCTAAAACAGCAATCCCCCAATCATTTACCTCATCAAAAAACACATTAAATGCAGGCTCATCAAACTGGATAATATCAACACCAGCCGCCTCTAATTCTTTGGCTTCTTGATTGAGTATTTTAGCAAACTCCCAGGCCAGTTTTTCGCGACTTTTATAATGGTCATCATAAAGCGTATCTATCATGGTCATGGGGCCTGGCAGGGCCCATTTGATGGGTTGCTTGGTTTGCTGACGTAAAAATTTGGCATCTTCAACAAAAACTGGCTTCTGGCGACTTACTGCACCAACGACCGTCGGTACGCTCGCATCATAGCGATCACGAATTTTAACGGTTTTACGCTTCTCAAAATCAACTCCGCCGAGATGCTCAATAAAGGTAGTCACAAAGTGTTGGCGCGTTTGCTCGCCATCACTGACAATATCAATACCTGCTTGTTGCTGCTCTTGCAACGACACACGTAAAGCATCGTGCTTACCTTCAATTAATTCCTCTTCTTGCAATTTCCAAGGTGACCAAAGTGTCTCAGGTTGTGCAAGCCAAGAAGGTTTGGGTAAACTGCCCGCAGTTGAAGTGGGGAATAATTTTTTCATAATAAATACCGTTTTATATTCTCGTTAATTATAAGGCGTAATTGGCAGACCATTGCTCAAGAATAGATTGGTATGGTTTGATGAAGTGCTCCTCAGCAAATTTCCCCTGCTTAATAGCTAACTGGCTACGTTCTTCTCGATCATAAACAATTTGAGTTAATGAGTGATCCAGGTTCTTCAAATCTGGTTTGTAGCATTTTCCCGCTGCAGCGTTGGCATTATAAATCTCTGGTCGGTAAATCTTTTGAAAAGTTTCCATCGTGCTGATGGTGCTTATAAGTTCAAGATTACTGTAATCATTAAGTAAATCACCAAAGAAGTAAAAAGCCAGAGGCGCAGCACTATGGGGCGGCATAAAGTAACGAACTTTCAACCCCATCTTCTTGAAGTACTGCTCAGTCAAGGATGATTCATTGGGCAGGTACTCAACACCCAATATGGGGTGATGGTTCTCAGTTTGATGATAAGTCTTGTTATCGGAAACACTGAGGCATATCACAGGCAGTTTGGTAAAGTTCTGCTTGTAGGCATCGGAATTCACAAAACATTTAAAGAGTTTGCCGTGCAGATCGCCAAAGTTTTCCGGAATACTGAAACCTGGCTTATCCTTGTTATGCTCCAACAGCAGCACACTGAAGTCATAATCCCGCACGTACGAGGAAAAATTATTTCCTATAATGCCTTCAATGCGTTGTTTGGTTTTGTGATCAACGATATTCGTTTTCAATATTTCGATAGTAGGAAAACTTTGGCTATTGCCTTCGTAATCAATATCCATATCAACGGAAATGATTTCAAGTTCAACTGAATAACGATCTGCTTTCGGATTATCCCAGTTAGCCAAGGAATTAAATTGATTGTCAATCATCGTTAAGGCGTTACGCAAGTTTTCTTGGCGCCGCTCTCCTCTGGCCAGGTTAGCAAAGTTGGTGGTAATACGCGTACTGTCAGAGGGCTGATAGTTTTCATCGAAAGCAATGCTGTTGATGGTAAATTTAAATTCGTTATTCATAATTTCCTGACACCCCATTTCCCGCACTAAAATCTGAATCTGTTTACTGCTCTTTCTGGGCTTGATGATTATCTGTTATCTAGAAGTCCAGATGTCTAGAGCTAAGCATGGCTACGTTATACAGGGGGTATCACATGAGAAAAAGTGATTTTATTTCATTAATGCATGCAATTTATTCATGAATGGTGGTAAACCTACGCCCACAAGGGTAAGCGGTATGCCGGGTTCACGGGACGCAGCTGCTTCGAGCAACGTCGGCGATGCCTGTAAACGTTCGGTCAGCTACGTGTGTAACGAGCAGGACACAGCCGTCCGTTACTGATGTTGTAACACCTGACAGGGGCGGCAGCTGTATGATTTAAGAGATGAGGGAGTTTGAATGAAAAAGCAGCGTGATCATCTGATCTGCTGAGCCTGAGCAATGAAATCACTCAGGTAAGTAATCTGTTCTTCGCCTTTTCGTATTCCCAAAAAAATCTGTTTTCTAATCCCATTTTTACCGAACCGGAGGCTTTTAATGGCCATTGTTTTGGCGAATTCATCCACTAACCAGCCAGGCAATGCACAGATGCCTCTGCCTGCCGCCACCATTTGCAACATTATTTCCGTCGTTTCGATTGTCTTGTGTTTTTTGACCGTGCATTTCTCCGGATTTAAAAACTGGCTGTAAATGTCCAGCCGCTCAGGCTCTACCGGATAGCTAAATAACACTTCTTCACTTAGCTGTTCAGGCCTGATCGAGCCTTGCGTGGAAAGGGGGTGAGATGCCGAAACGACGAGTCTATGTTCATAGTCAAATACCGGTATAAACGTCAAATTAGGTTTATACAAGGGATCAGGCGTGACGAGGATATCTATCTCGTAGCTATGCAGGGCACCCAGACCACCAAACTGAAATTCCTGCTTCACATCAATGTCAACGTCTGGCCACTTTTCAAGATAAGGTTCAATCACTTTTAACAGCCATTGATAGCAAGGGTGGCATTCCATGCCGATGCGAAGTGAACCCATTTCGCCTGTCGCTATCTGATGCAAGAGATGTTCAGTGTGTTTAAATTGCGGCAATACCCGATTGGCAAGAGTCAAAATTCGTTCACCAGCATTGGTAAGGCGCAAGTTTCTACCTTCTTTTTGCCAAACAGGTGTTTTGATCTGGCCTTCTAATTTTTTGATGCTGTGACTCAATGCAGACTGGGATAAATTTAACGATTCGGCCGCCTGGGTTAACGTTCCTTGCTCTTTTATTGCTGCCAGTACTTCAAGGTGAAACCGCTCCAGCATAACTTAACTCCGGTCTTTAGCACTCAATATTATGAATATAATTCATGATTTATTGGAAATATATCATTATTTTCATTGTTAAAATGTCGCCAATGTGCGCCGAGATGTCTGGCCATCTAGATGTGTCGATGATGCAAGCTAATTGACGTTGTTGATCAAATCAGAGCCGCACAGCCTGCCCCTACTGCGCTTGACGCCCTTAACTGACCGGCTGACGAATGGGCATACCGAGTCCTGTGATTTTGTTCATGACCTTCACGCCGGACAGGATTTCGCCGACCCGACCGTTGTATTTACGCAGGCTGAGCTTGGGGCTCACCAGCTGTTTGTAACGGGACATCGCCGTTTCTGCCAGCGACCGCAGTGGCAGGCCGAAGAAGGCCTTGAGCACGAGGGCGGTTTCGATGGCGCCGTCACTGTAGTGAAAGCCGCGTCTCCGGCGGCCATGATGCTGATGGCAGTACCACTGCCGGATAGCCTCTTCACCCCTCCCGTACTATGCTGGAAAGCCAGTCCTTTGGACTGGCTTTCCAGCAATCGGCTAATGCCCTGTAAGTCCGCCTCGTAGGCGGCCATCCGGCGGCTGGTGGTCAGGGTCAGGGTGCCGTGGCCGGCCCACTTCAACAGGCGGTAGCCGCCGACCATAAAGGCGATAAAGGAAAAAACAGCAGGGTATCCGTTAGCCGCTCCTGGCTGTCGGTCGTGGGGTGGTTCGGGCGAAAGGCGGCCTGCCACCAGCGCAAGGGATTCAGCATCACCTTGTCTCCATACAGGTCAGACTAGAAGGTTACAAAGTTGTTGCGCTAAATGAAAGCCCGTTCGTCTAGAAAATGTGCCGTTTGGCGCCTGCCGATAAAGCGGCTGTCAAAGCCGGTCAATGCCTTGCCAAGCTGCGGATAATCCCTTAGTTTCTAATGTTTTATAAGGTATCGGGGCAAACTCATGAATACGTGGCGCGGCGTGGTGCCGCTCACCCTGCCGGTAATGATGGGCTACCTGCCCCTGGGCGCGGTGTTCGGGGTGCTGTGGGTGGATGCGGGCCTGAGCTGGTATTGGGCGCCGCTGATGAGCGTGCTGGTCTATGCGGGCGCCCTGCAATACCTGGCGGTGGGCATGCTGGCGGCGGGCATCGGCTGGATCGATCTGGCGGTGGCGGCGCTGCTGGTGAACTTCCGCCATCTGTTCTACGGGCTGTCGCTCTATCACCTGTTGCCGAAGGGTGCCCTCGGCCGCCAGTATTTTATCTTCGGCATCACCGACGAAACCTATTCCCTGCTCAGCGCCTCCGGCCAGGTGAAAGACAGCAAGACCGCCCTGCTGGTGGTGCTGTTCAACCAGGGCTACTGGGTGCTGGGCACCCTGGCGGGCATACTGCTGGCGCGGGGCCTGCCTCCCGGCCTGCAGGGGCTGGATTTCGCCCTCACCGCCCTGTTCACCGTGCTGGCGGTGGAGCAGATCCGCGCCAAAAAGGACTGGGGCGCGGTGGCCCTGGGGCTGGTGGCCGCGGCCGTGGCCGGCATCTGGGTCGGCCAGTACTTCCTGCTGGCGGCCTCGCTGATGCTGGTGCTGGTATTGCTGGCCTGGCCAGAGTCGAAGCGGGAGGCGGCCCATGTCTGAACTCGACTACCTGCTGGCCGCGCTGATCATGGGAGCGGTCACCTTCGGCTTGCGCGCCTTTCCCTTCGTGGCGCGGGGTTTTATCGCCCACCACAGGCGCATTCAGGTGCTGGGGCGGCGGCTGCCGGTCGCCATGATGGTGCTGCTCACCCTCTACGCCATGGGCGTGCACCAGTGGAGTCAGCCCACCGACGGCACCCATCAGCTGCTTGCGGTGGCGGTGGTGGCGGCGTTGCAGCTGTGGCGCCGACAGGCGCTGCTTAGTATCCTCGCCGGCACCCTGCTGTACATGGCGCTGATGAACGGCTGGCTGGGGCTCTGATCCCAGCCGGCTTTCGGCTATAATCCGGCTCCCGCATTTTTCCGGACCCGTCGACCATGAAGATGACCCCTGCTTTGCGCGCCCGTCTGTTGGGCCTGATGACCCTGTGCCTGGGCACCCTGGCCCAGGCTGCACCCTTCGTCTTTACCGCCATTCCCGATCAGGACGAACGCCACCTGACCGAGCGCTTCGGCAAGATTGCCGACTACCTCGCCGACCGGCTGGGAGTGGAGGTGCAGTACATTCCGGTGAAAAGCTACCCGGCGGCGGTGAGCGCCTTTCGCAACGATCAGGTGCAGCTGGCCTGGTTCGGCGGTCTGACCGGGGTGCAGGCCCGCGCGCTGGTGCCCGGCAGCGAGGCCATCGCCCAGGGGGTGGAAGACACCGAGTTCGTCAGCTATATCATCGCCCACGCCAGTACCGGTTTGAGCGAGAGTAAGCAGTTACCCGCCGGGCTTGCCGGCAAGCGCTTCACCTTCGGCGACAAGGGCTCCACCTCCGGCCGGCTGATGCCCGAGTTCTACCTGCGCCAGCATTTCGGCCAGGCACCGGAGCAGCTGTTCTCCCGGGTCGGCTTTTCCGGCGATCACAACCGCACCATCAGCCTGGTGCAGTCCGGCGCCTTCGAACTGGGTGCGGTGAACTACGCGGTGTGGGACGCGGAAAAGGCCAAGGGCAATATCGATGAGAGCAAGGTCGGGGTGATTTGGGCCACCCCCGCCTATCCCGACTACCAGTGGAGCATCCGTGGCGACGTGGACGCGCGCTTTGGCGCCGGTTTCAAGCAAAAGGTGCAACAGGCGCTGCTGGAGATGACCGCTCCCGAGCTGCTGGCGGCCTTTCCCCGCTCCGGCTTTATCGCGGCGAGCAACGACGACTACGCCCCCATCCGCGACACCGCCGTGGCCATCGGTATCATGGATCCCGAGCAGTAATGGAAAAGGGCGCCAGCCTGTTCCGTTTCCACCAGGACACCCTGGGCTACGCGGGTACGCCGGTGCTGCGCGAGCTGTCGCTGGAGGTGAGGGAAGGGGACAAAATTGCCCTGCTGGGCGAGTCGGGCACCGGCAAGAGTACCCTGCTGCGCCGGCTGCGCGAGTTGCGCCCCCTGGAGGTGGCCTGGTGCCCGCAGCAGCCGGGGCTGGTGCCCATGCTGTCGGCCTTCCATAACATCTACATGGGGCGGCTCGAGCGCCATCCCTTCTGGTACAACCTGGCCAATCTGGTGCGGCCCCTGGCCCGGCCCCGGGCCGAGATCACCGAGTTGGCCAGCCAACTGGGACTGGCAGGCCAGCTGTGGACCGCCGCCGAGCGGCTTTCCGGTGGCCAGCAGGGCCGGATCGGCCTGGGTCGGGCCCTGTACCAGCAAAAGCCCATCTTTATCGGCGACGAGCCGGTGTCGGCGCTGGACGAGCGCCAGGCCGACGAACTGCTGCGGCTGGTCTGTGCCCGCCACCGCACCGTGGTGCTGGCGCTGCACAACGTGGAGCAGGCACTCACTCACTGCACCCGCATCGTCGGCCTGCGTCAGGGGCGGGTGGTGCTGGACGCAGCCAGCCAGGCGCTGACCCCGGACCAGTTGCGTACCCTGTACCGGAGCGCCTGATGGTTCAGCCGCAACCGGCCCGGGCCATGGTGCACAGCAGCCTGCTGTTTCTGCTGCTGGCGCTGTTGTGTCTGCCTTGGGCCGATCTGTCCGTTACCGCCCCGGATCCCTGGCACGAGCTTTCCCGCCTCGGCGCCGGCCTGCTGCTGCCAGCCCCGCCCGAGGCCCATACCCTGTTTGCCGCCCTCGCCAATACCCTGGCCTTCGCCCTGCAGGGGGTGTCCCTGGGGGCCGTGCTGGGGCTGGGGCTGGCGGCGGGCTACCGCCATGCCGGGATCCGCCGGCTGGCGGCGGCGCTCAGGGCGGTGCACGAGCTGTTCTGGGCGTTGCTGTTTATCCAGTTGCTGGGGCTCACGGCACCGGCCGGGGTGCTGGCCATCGCCTTGCCCTACGCCGGCACCTTCGCCAAGATCTACGGCGAGCTGTTCGAAGAGGCGGATCCGGCGCCGGAGCAGGCGCTCACACCGGGCGTCGGCGGCCTGTCCCGGCTGCTGTTCATCCAGTTGCCCTTGTGTTGGCGGCAGATGACCACCTACACCGGCTACCGGCTGGAGTGCGGCATCCGCAGCTCGGCGGTGCTGGGCTTTATCGGCCTGCCGACCCTGGGTTACCACCTGGAATCCCTGCTGCGCCAGGGCTACTACAGCGAGGCGGCGAGCTTCTTCTACGCTCTGGTGCTGGTCATCGCCACCATCAAGTGGTGGCTCAGGCCCCGGCTGGTGCCGTTCTACCTGCTGGCGGCGTTGCTCTGGCTGCCGCCCCTGGCCGGCCTGGACTGGGCGCTGATGGCGCGCTTTTTCACCCAAGACATAGTGCCTGCCCCGCTGCGGGTGGGCGACTGGGCCGGGCTCTGGCCCTGGCTGGGGGCGCTGTGGCGGGGGCAGATGGCGCCGGGGCTGTTCAATACCCTGGTGCTGGCCCTGCTAGCGCTGGTGGTCACCGCCCTGCTGGCGCTGGCCTGGTTTCCGGCCATCTCGCGCCGCTTCGGCAACCCGGCCAGCCGCACCATCAGTCACTGGTGGCTGGTGCTGATGCGCTCCCTGCCCGAATATCTGCTGGCCTTTATCGGCATGCTGCTGCTCGGCCCCGGCATGCTGCCGGCCATGCTGGCGCTCGGCCTGCACAACGGCGCTATCATCGCCCACCTGCTGGGGCATCATCTCAACAGCCTGGTGCTGCGGGAAGACGCCCCCCGGGGAGCGAACCTGTATTGCTTCGAGGTGCTGCCCCGGCTGTACCGGGCCTTTATGGCCTACAGCCTGTACCGGTTCGAGAACCTGATCCGGGAAACGGCGATACTGGGCATGCTGGGCATTCCCACCCTGGGTTTTTTTATCGATTCGGCGTTCAGCGAGTTCCGCTTCGACCGGGCCATGGTGCTGCTGCTGGTGTGCGCCGGGCTCAATATCCTGGTGGACGCCCTGGCCCGGCGCCTGCGTCACCGGCTGCACCTGAGCAGCCGGGCGGAGGTGTTGTGATGTGGGCTCAGCGGCCGGAGCGGGGATTAAAGTACCAGGCCGCCGTCGATTTTCAGCACCTGGCCGGTGATGTAACGTGAGCGCTCGCTCGCCAGGAAGAGCACGCCCTCGGCGATATCCCGGGGCTCGCCCAGCTCGCCCAGGGGGATACGGGCGCGCATTTTGTCCAGCACCTTTTCCGGCACCGCCTGGGTCATCTCGGTGTTGATAAAGCCGGGGGCGATGCAGTTGGCGCGGATCTGGGCGCCGCCGCGGGCGAATTCCTTGGCCCAGCCCTTGGTCATGGCAATAAGGCCGCCCTTGCTGGCGCCATAGTTGCTCTGGCCGATATTGCCGTCGGTGCCGACGATGGAGGAAATGCTGACGATGCTGCCCTTCATCTGCACCTTCATCAGCGGCAACATGGCCTGGGTCATCATGAAGATGCCCTTGAGGTTGACGTTAAGCACCAGGTCCCAGTCGGACACCGTCATCTTGTCGAGCAGGGCGTCGCGGGTGATGCCGGCGTTGTTCACCAGCACGTCCACCCGGCCGTGCTCGGCCAGGATGCGGCCACTCAGTGTGCTCAGGGCAGCTGGATCGCACACGTCCAGGGTGGCGCCGGTTACATTGGGGTAGTCTTCCATCCAGCCCTGGGCCGGGGCCATGTTGATATCGCAGGCATACACCTTGACGGCGCCGGCCCGGGCCAGGGTTTCGCTGATGGCTCGGCCCAGGCCCCGGGCGGCGCCGGTCACCACGCAGATCTTGCCGTTCATCTCATCGTTAGGCTGGTTCATGGTCGTTTTCCTTTATTATGGGTTGATGGTCTTGCACCGTGGTCGGACCATAAAATCCATTTTAGCTTATTTTTTGCACTGCATTGTGTTTTGTTTCAGATTTAATCTATATATACCGGTATGTTATATATATTTAGTATTGCTATCGATTTTTCATTTTGCGGTGCAATATGGGGCTGCTACGCAGCAACCTGTGTGTCGGGTCATGGCTATCCCTTTGACGGCCGGCTGCTTCTCGCCTGCTCCCGAAAACGGGACGGTGATAATCCGGTCTGGTGGCGGAACCAGTGGCTGAAGTTGAAGGCGTCCGGGTAGCCGACCCGCTGGGCGACCTGGCTTATCTGCCAGTTGCTGTGGGCGAGCAGCTCCCGCGCCCGCTGCAGCCGGAGCCGGGCCAGCCGGTTCATCGGGCTCTGGCCGTAAAGCTTGCGGCAGACGCGGTTGAGGTGGGGCACCGAGCAGTGCACCTCTTCCGCCAGGGAGGCCTGGCTCCATTTCTGGTGCAACTGGGCCTCCAGCCGGGCGAACAGCTGACGCACCGCCATCTCCAGCCGGCTGAAGCCGCTCTGCTGCAGCAGGATCTCGGTAAGCAGCTCGTGCACCAGGGTCAGCAGCGGCCGCCGGCGCGGGGTGCGGCTCTGATGGTAGAGGCTGTCCATCAGCGGGGCCAGGGCCCAGACCTGATCGTGCTGGAACACATCGCTGTCGTGCTCCCGCAGCCGGGCCCAGGTGCCGCTGTCGCGCAGTAGCAGCCAGGCCATCTGCCAGTCGTCGCCGTCCAGTTCGAACAGGAAGGGCCGGCCTGCCGGCAGCAGGGTAACGCTGCCGGGCGATATCGCCAGGCGCCTGCCCGGCAGCGACAGCCGGCCCCGGCCGGCGGTGGTGAACAGCAGGGTGTGCAGATCCGGCGCCTTCTGGCCGACCTGGTACTGGCCTTTGAGCAGGCTCACCCCGCCCAGGTGCAGATCGTAGTCTTGCATCTCCGGCACTTCCTCGGTGATCAGGAAGCGCTCCCGGCACTCGGGCCCCAGTACCAGCAGGTCCTGGAAGTCATTATGATTCAAATTCACAGGTTGTTGATTCATATGTACATAGCCTGTTTTTCATTCGCTCATTAGAATACCCCCATAATAACTACTTCTCCAGCCTGCGCTCCGCCCATTGTCGGCCTGGCGGCAGGCCGCTTGTTTCACTATCAATCTTTTTTCACATTATCGGAGCATTCCGGGAGCAGCCTTTTCCGCCGTGGCGGGGCCGGTCCGGTGGGGGGCATTATGGGATATCGACAATTCTGGCGGCAGGTGATGAACCTGGCGCTGCCGGTGGCGGTGCAGTCGGCGCTGGTGGCGGCGCTGGGCATGGCCGACGTGCTGATGGTCAGCCACCTCGGCAACGAGGCGGTGGCGGCGGTGGGACTGTCGGCCAAGCTCAACTTCGTGCTGATCCTGGTGATGGCGGCCATCGGCACCGGCTGCTCCATCATGGTGGCCCAGTATTTCGGCGCCGGCCGGCGCGACAAGGTACGCCAGACCCTGGCCTTCTCGCTGTTGCTCGGCACCCTGGTGATGCTGCCCTTCACCCTCTGGCTGCTGGGCTGGTCCGCGCCGCTGATCCGCCTGGGCAGCAGTGACCCCAACGTGGTCGAGCTGGGTACCCTGTATCTCACCCTGATCGGCCTGACCCTGTTCACCACCCAGGGCATCATCGTCTACGAGTCGGCCATGCGCTCCATCGGCCGCGCCGACTGGCCGCTCAAGTACGCGGCGGTGGCCATCCTGCTTAACATCGCGCTCAACTACTGGCTGATCAACGGCGGCCTGGGGCTACCGGCCCTGGGCGTGACCGGGGCGGCCATCGCCACCGTGCTGGCGCGGCTGTTCCAGTTCGGCTGGATCCTCTGGGAGCAGCAGCAGCGGCCGGAGCTGCGGCTGGAGGGTGCCACCTGGCGTGCGCTGCGCGGCACCCGACTGCCGGGGAATTTCATTGCCCTGACCTGGCCGCTGGTGGCCAACTTTACCCTGTGGTCGGCCGGCTCGCTCGGCTATCACCTGATCGCCGGTCGTATGGGCACGGTGCCGCTGGCGGTGATGAGCCTGCTGGCACCGATAGAAGGCATGTACCACGCCTTCTTCTTCGGCCTGGTCAGCGCCTGCGGCATCATGATCGGCCAGCGCCTGGGACGGGATCAGTTTGCCGAGGCCCGCTGGCTGGCGCACCGTTTCCTGTGGATAGCGCCGCTGGGCTCCCTGCTGCTGGGGCTTATACTGCTGGCGGCTTCGCCGCTGTTGCTGGGCTGGATGAACATGCCGGACGCCGACACCGCCCACCAGACCCAGCTGGCCATGGTGGTGATGTGCCTGGGCTTCTGGGTCAAGGTGTTCAACATGACCGCCATCCAGGGCATTTTGCGCTCCGGCGGCGACAGCCGCTTCTGCCTGGGCATGGACATGGTGGCGATGTGGATCATCGGCCTGCCGCTGACCTGGCTGGCGGCCTTTTTCTGGGAGCTGCCCTTCGTCTGGGTGTACGCCATGGTGCTGAGCGAGGAGGTGGTGAAGGCGCTGGGGGTGTACTGGCGGATCCGCAAGGGCTACTGGCTGGCGAACCTGACCGAGCCGGAAGAGCGGCCAACGGCGATGGCCGAGCCCGCGGCCTAGACAGGGGAGGTAGAAGAGGGGAGGCGAAAGCCTCCCCTTTTGTTTAGCAAGGGGTTAGCCCGTTGCCGGCCGCCGGGGGTGGCCCGGATGCATTTGTGGCTTGGATCACAGGATAGCTGAAACGATTTTGCAACCTTGCTCACAGAAATGATCCATTTGCGAGCTTGCTGGTTGCTAAACCGTTTTAGCATGCGCTAGTTTGTTCCTCGAGCCCGAACTTGGCCCAAGTTTTCCGTCAGTGATGCAGCCCTCGGCTGCCTTGTTACAAGGATGAACAATGCACACTTTTTCCCGTACCCTGCTTGCTACCCTGATCACCGGCCTGTCCGCCCAGGCCCTGGCCCAACCGGTGGAAATCCGCGCCTGGCGTCACGACACCAACGAGCATGAGATCGCCGCCTCCCAGGCGGCCGTGGCCCGTTTCAACGCCAGCCAGGGCGACTACCGGGTGGTGGTGGAGCTGATCCCCGAGGGTGCCTACACCGAAACCATCAACGCCGCGGCCCTGGCCGGGCGCCTGCCCTGCGTGCTGGACATGGACCAGCCGGTGGTGCCCAACTTCGCCTGGGCCGGTAACCTGGCGCCCCTGGAGGGGCTACTGGATCAGTCCCTGCTGGAACAAATCGCGCCCACCGGCAAGGGCAGCTACCAGGGCAAGGTGTATTCGGTGGGCCAGTACGACGTGGCCCTGTCGCTGTTCACCCGCCAGAGCACCCTCGACAAGCACGGCATCCGCCAGGCGACCCTGGAGGCGCCCTACAGCCGCGAGGAGTTCGACCAGATCCTGGCCAGGCTCAAGGCTTCGGGAGACTTCTTCTACCCCTTCGATATCAACACCAGCTGGAGCGGTGAATGGGCCTCCTACGGCTTCGCCCCCTTCCTGCAGAGCTTCGGTGGCGACCAGATCGACCGCGCCAACTACCTGGCGTCCGAGGGCGAGCTTAACGGCGAGGCCGCCGAGGCCTGGGGCGAGTGGATGAGAGCCCTGGTGACCCAGGGCTATATCGACCGCCGCGCCGCCGACGACAAGGGCTTCCTGCGCGGCCGGGTGGCCATCCACTACAACGGCTCCTGGGCGGTGGGCGAATACAGTGAACTGCTGGGGGACGATTTGGTGGTGATGCCGACC
Source organism: Zobellella sp. DQSA1 (assembly GCF_041950555.1). Lineage (GTDB taxonomy): Bacteria > Pseudomonadota > Gammaproteobacteria > Enterobacterales > Aeromonadaceae > Oceanimonas. The sequence goes on along the minus strand of NZ_CP169531.1, from coordinate 3,363,095 downwards.
CTGGATCTGGGCCAGGGCCCGGTGGTTGGCAGCGGCTCCTGGCACTGGGGCATCAGCAGCAGCTGTCCGCACCAGGAAGGCGCCGCCCGCTTCGTTAGCTTCCTGCTGCAGCCGGAGGAAATCGCCGCCATGGCCGACGCCACCAGCCTTATCCCCACCTCGGCGGCGGCGGCGGCCCTGACCGAGCACTACCGGGAAGGGGGCAGCCGGCGCATGTTCTACGACTACTCCGAGCGCTTCGCCCGCATCCGGCCCGAGACCCCGGCCTACCCGGTGATCAGCAGCAGCTTCGAGAAGGCGGTCAACGACATCCTCGACGGACGGGACGTGCTGGATTCCCTGGACGCGGCGGTAACGGTGATAGAGCGCAACATCCGCGACAACAACGGTTACGGCTTCCAGTAACCCCCATGGGCCCGCCCGGCGCGGGCCCCGGCTCCAGTACACAGGACACGACATGATGCCCACCCAAACCCTGCGGCAGCCGGCGGTGACGGCCGCCCGCCCCAAGGACACCCTGGCCCGGCGGCAGCGCTTCTACGGCTGGCTGCTGGGCAGCCCCGCCTTCTTCGGGCTGGCGCTCTTCATCCTGGTGCCCTTCGTGATGGCGATAGTGCTGTCGTTCACCAACCAGCGGCTGCTGTCGCCCAACGCCACCGAGATGGTGGGCCTGCGCAACTACGACCGGCTGCTGGCGGTGACCTGGCTGACCCAGGACGCCCAACGCGACGAGGCGGGCGCTATCCTGCGGGCCGCCGACGGCGCGCCCGAGTTCGAGCGGCTGCGCACCCTGCTCCGCGCCAACCCGGACTACCGGGACTACAGTGAACTGGCCAGCTTCACCCTGGCCGAGTCGCGGCTGGTGCTGCTGGCCAAGGATCCGCTGTTCATCAAGTCCTTCGGCAACACCCTGAAGTTCGCCTTCATGGTGATCCCCCTGCAGTGCGGCGCCGCCCTGCTGCTGGCGCTATTGGTCAACCTGGGGTTGAGGGGCACCAATTTTTTCCGCACCGCCTATTTCGCGCCCGTGGTGACCTCCATGGTGGTGGTGTCCATCGTCTGGACCTTCCTCTACCACAAGGACACCGGCCTGATTAACGAATTCCTGAAGACCCTGTCCTTCGGCCTGATCGGGGACATCGACTGGCTGGGCAGCCCGGCCTGGTCGATGCCGGCCATCGTCGTCATGTCGGCCTGGCAGGGGGCGGGATACCAGATGCTGATCTTCCTCGCCGGCCTGCAGAACATCCCCGAGGATCTGTACGAGGCGGCCTCCCTCGACGGCGCCAACGGCTGGCAGAAGTTCTGGCACATCACCCTGCCGGGGCTGCGCAACACCACCATCTTCGTGGTGATCTCCACCACCATCGCCGCCTTCGGCCTGTTCACCCAGGTGGACGTGATGACCGCCGGCGGGCCCGCCGACTCCACCAGCACCGTGATGTACCATGCGGTGCGCAAGGGATTCCGCGAGCAGGACATCGGCTACGGCGCCACCATCAGCGTGATCTACTTCCTGGTGATCCTGGCCATCGCCCTGGGCCAGAAATACTATTTCGACAAGCGGGAGAAACAAGCATGAGCGCCTCTTCGTCCTCCATGGTCGATCCCAACTTCATCTACAAGCGGATCCTGACCTACGCCGTGCTGGTGCTGCTGGCCTACGTGTTCCTGTTCCCGCTGCTGTTCATGGTGATCTCCTCGTTCAAGCCCCAGCAGCAGATCTTCGCCGATCTCTACTCGATCCGCGCCCTGCTGCCGGTGGGGGAGGTCTCCCTCGACAATTACCGGGCGGTGTTCCGCAAGAGCGCCATCGAGACCATGTTCCTCAACTCGGTGATCATCACCGGCACCACAGTGGTGCTGGGCCTGCTGGTCAACAGCCTGGCCGCCTTCGCCCTGAGCCGGCTGCGCTGGAAGGGGCAGCAGCTGATGCTGACCCTGGTGATAGCGTTGCTGATCATCCCCTTCGAGGCCATCTCGGTGCCGCTGCTGATGCTGGTGGCGCACCTGCCCTGGGTCGGCTGGGAAAACGGCCAGTTCGTGCTGCACGGCTCCTGGCTCAACAGCCTGCAGGTGCAGATACTGCCGATGGTGGCCAACGCCTTCTCCATCTTCCTGTTCTACCAGTTCTTCCGGGACATTCCGAAAGACTTCGACGAGGCGGCGGCCATCGACGGCGCCAGCCCCTGGCAGATTTACTGGAAGGTGATAGTGCCCATGTCCTGGCCGGTGTTCGCCACCGTGGCCATACTGCAGTTCCTGCACATGTGGAACCAGTACCTCTGGCCCATCATGGTGGTGCAGGGCGAGGCCGCCCGGCCGCTGCAGCCGGGTATCCAGCAGTTCTTCGGCACCACCACCGAGTGGGGCGAAATCATGGCCTATGCCAGCATGGTAACGGTCCCGGTATTGATTGTGTTCCTGGCGTTCCAGAAGCGGTTCGTCCGCAGCATGGCCAGCGCCGGCGTTAAAGGATAAGGAGAATCGAGATGACCAAGCAGGACCCTTACCGTCCGTTGTTCCACTTCACCCCGCCTTTCGGCTGGATGAACGACCCCAACGGCCTGGTGTATCACAGGGGCGAATTTCACCTCTGCTACCAGTACCATCCCATGGACACCGTCTGGGGGCCCATGCACTGGGGCCACGCGGTGAGCCGGGATCTGCTGAGCTGGGAGCATCTGCCCATCGCCCTGGCGCCGGACGCCGCGGGCATGTGCTTCTCCGGCACCGCCACCGCCGATGCCGCCAACCGCACCGGCCTGGTGGGGCCGGAGGGAGGGCTGCTGGCCTACTACACCATCGCCGCCGAGAAGGCCGAGGACGACCGGGACTTTCCCCAGTCCCAGGGGCTGGCCTACAGCACCGACGGCGGCCGCCGCTGGCAGCGCTATGCCGGCAACCCGGTGCTGCCCAACCCGGGGCTGCAGGATTTTCGCGATCCCAAGGTGTTCTGGCACCCAGCCAGCCAGCGCTGGATCATGGTGGTGACCCTGGGCCAGAAGGTGGGCATCTACCATTCCGTCGACGGCCTGGACTGGCAGTTCTGCTCCGAGTTCGGCGAAGGGGAGGGCGCCCACGATCACCTGGCCTGGGAATGCCCGGATCTGTTCGAGATCCCGGTGGCGGGCAGCGACGAGACCCGCTGGATACTGATTGTCGGCATCCAGCGCCAGGCCTATGCCTCCGGCTCCGGCACCCAGTACTTCGTGGGCCGCTTCGACGGCGAGCGCTTCGTCAATGACAATGCGGCCGACACCGTGCTGTGGCTGGACCATGGCCGCGACTACTACGCCAGCCAGACCTGGGCCGAGGTGCCGGCCGAGGACGGCCGCCGCCTGGTGCTGGGCTGGATGAGCTGCTGGCCCTACGCCAACCAGACCCCCACCGGCCACTGGCGCTCGGCCATGAGCCTGCCCCAGACCCTGGCCCTGAAGGCCACCGACCAGGGGCTGCGCCTGCACCGGGCCTTCGTGGCCGAGCTGGAGGCCTTCGAGCGGCCGGAACGGGTGCTGGCCTGCGGCGAGCATGGTGCCGGCGAACTGCTGGCCGCCGACTGGCCAGAGGCGGCCCGGCTGCAGCTGGCGCTTGAGCTTGCGGAAGGGAGCGAACTGCGCATTAGCCCCACCGGCGAGGCGGACTTTATCCTGTTCCGCCGGGACGGCCGCCTGGGCCTGCGCAGCCGGCGCCGGGGCCGGACCGGGGTGGCGGAATTCGACGAGCACTACCCCCACGACTACGAGCTGGATCTGGGCGCCCCTCGCCCGCTCAGCCTGGACCTGCTGCTGGATCGCTGCTCGGCGGAGCTGCTGCTGGACGACGGCCGCTACGGCATGACCCAGCTGCTGTTCGGCGACAGCCCCCGCCGCTGCCGGCTGGAGGTGGAATGGGGCAGCCTGGTGCTGGAGCAAGGACACTGGCTCGGCCTGAGCCGAAGCGCATAAGCGGAGGACGCAAGCAAATGGCGGATTTAGTACTGAACAAGGTGATCAAGCGCTTCGGCGAAGTGCAGACCATCCACGGGGTGGATCTGGACATCCGGCACGGTGAGTTCGTGGTGTTCGTCGGCCCCTCGGGCTGCGGCAAGTCGACCCTGCTGCGCATGATCGCCGGGCTGGAGTCGGTGAGCGGGGGCGACGTCATCATCGACAACCAGAGGGTCAACGAGGTGTCGCCCTCGGAGCGGGGCATCGCCATGGTGTTCCAGTCCTATGCCCTCTACCCGCACATGACGGTGCGCGACAACATGAGCTTCGGCCTGCGCCTGGCGAAGAAGAGCAAAGATGAGATCAACCAGCGGGTGGGCGAGGCCGCCCGCATCCTCAAGCTGGAGCACCTGCTCGACCGGCTGCCCAAGCAGCTGTCCGGCGGCCAGCGGCAGCGGGTGGCCATCGGCCGCACCATAGTGCGCAACCCCAAGGTATTCCTGTTCGACGAGCCCCTGTCCAACCTGGACGCCGAGCTGCGGGTGCAGATGCGGGTGGAGATTTCCAAGCTGCACGAGCAGCTCGGCAACACCATGGTCTACGTGACCCACGATCAGGTGGAGGCCATGACCATGGCCGACAAGATAGTGGTGTTGCGTGACGGCCGGGTGGAGCAGGTGGGGGCGCCGCTCGAGCTTTACCACAACCCGGTGAACCAGTTCGTGGCCGGTTTTATCGGCTCGCCGCGGATGAACTTCCTCAACGCCGAGGTGGTGGCGGCCGAGGGCCGTCAGGCCCGGCTGCGGCTGAGCGGCGGCGAGTGCTTCGAACTGGTCCTGGATCGGGAAGCGACGGTGGGGGAGGTGCTGCTGCTGGGTATCCGGCCCGAGCACCTGCTGGTGGACGAACCGGCGGACGTCAGCCTGGCGCTGGCAGTGGAGGTGGTGGAGGCCCTGGGCGGCAGCACCTTCGCCTACAGCCGCTACGCCGGCGAGGACGAGGTGGTGGTGGTGACCGACGGCGGCCACCTGATCCGCCGGGGCAGCAGCATCCGGGCCGGCTTCCGGCTGGAGCACCTGCACCTGTTCGACACCAGCGAGGGCTGTTGCAGCCTGCTACAGCAGCAGAAGGCGCCCCGGGTGGCCAGGATACTGGACGCCGCCTGATAACCTGTTTACGCCCTTTGCGAGGCTGTCTATTGCGGCCCAGGGAAGAGACAACAGGGCTACCTCCACCGACACGCTTCGGGACCTGATACTCACCGTTTCTGCCTGCTGCGAACATTCACTGGATGTTCGGTCAGGTCGAAATGGTTCGTTACGGCGAGCAAGCTCGCCCCATGGAGGCTCCGTCGCGCCTTCCCTGGCGCGGAGGGTCGGCGGAGCCGTTCCCTTTGTCCTCCCTGTTGCCTCTTCGCCAGGTGGCAACAGCAAACATCTGACCGATCAAGTTTTAAACCGATCGGTGATTTAGATCACACAGGGAAATACAAAGAAACGGCGCCCTTGGGCGCCGTTTTGTCAGTGTTCCCGGGTCTTGCGGAACTGGATATCCGGGTAGCGTTCCTGGGTCAGGTTGAGGTTGACCATGGTGGGGGCGATATAGGTGAGGTTGTCGCCGCCGTCGAGCGCCAGGTTGAGGGACATCTTGCGCTGGAACTCGTCCAGCTTCTTGGGATCCTTGCCGTACACCCAGCGGGCGGTGGACACGTTCACCGCTTCGTACATGGCGTCCACGTTGTATTCGGACTTGAGCCGGGCGACCACCACGTCGAACTGCAGCACACCCACGGCGCCCACGATCAGGTCGTTGTTGTCCAACGGGCGGAACACCTGCACCGCGCCCTCTTCCGCCAGCTGCACCAGGCCCTTGAGCAATTGCTTCTGCTTGAGCGGATCGCGCAGCCGGATGCGGCGGAACAGCTCGGGGGCGAAGTTGGGAATACCGGAAAACTTGAGATCCTCGCCCTGGGTGAAGGTGTCGCCGATCTGGATGGTACCGTGGTTGTGCAGGCCGATGATGTCGCCGGCGAAGGCTTCCTCCGCCCGCTCCCGGTCACCGGCCATAAAGGTCACCGCGTCGGAGATGTTGACCAGCTTGCCGATGCGCACGTGCTTCATCTTCATGCCCTGGCTGTATTTGCCGGACACGATACGCATGAAGGCGATGCGGTCCCGGTGCTTGGGATCCATGTTGGCCTGGATTTTGAACACGAAGCCGGAGAACTTTTCTTCCGAGGCCTCCACCGCCCGCTCATGGGTCTGGCGCGGCATCGGCGCCGGCGCCCACTCGGTGAGGCCGTCGAGCATGTGGTCGACGCCGAAGTTGCCGAGCGCGGTGCCGAAGAACACCGGGGTCAGTTCGCCGGACAGGAACAGCTCCCGGTCGAACTGGTGGGAGGCGCCCATCACCAGCTCCAGCTCTTCGCGCAGCTGGGCGGCGAAGTCGTCGCCGATGGCCTGGTCCAGCTCGGGGTTGTCCAGGCCCTTGACGATGCGCAGTTCCTGAATGGTGTGGCCCTGGCCGGACTGGTAGAGGATGGTCTCGTCCCGGTGCAGGTGGTAGACCCCCTTGAACAGTTTGCCGCTGCCGATGGGCCAGGTGACCGGGGCGCACATGATGTTGAGCTCGGTTTCCACCTCGTCCAGCAGCTCCATGGGGTCACGGATGTCCCGGTCCAGCTTGTTCATGAAGGTGACGATGGGGGTGTCGCGCAGCCGGGTCACTTCCATCAGTTTGCGGGTACGGTCTTCCACACCCTTGGCGGCGTCGATCACCATCAGGCAGGAGTCCACCGCGGTCAGGGTGCGGTAGGTGTCTTCCGAGAAATCTTCGTGCCCAGGGGTGTCGAGCAGGTTGACCAGGCGGTCGTTGTAGGGGAACTGCATCACCGAGGTGGTGACCGAGATGCCCCGCTCTTTTTCCATCTCCATCCAGTCGGACTTGGCGTGCTGGCTGGAGCCCCGGCCCTTGACGGTGCCGGCGGTCTGGATGGCGCGCCCGTGCAGCAGCACCTTTTCGGTGATGGTGGTCTTACCCGCATCGGGGTGCGAGATGATGGCGAAAGTGCGGCGCTTGGCCACTTCCTGCTGGAATGGTGATGACATGGTCGGCAATCTTCTACTTTGATGAAGGAGCGAAAAGCGCGCTGGCGCCCTTTACTCGATGAGCGACAGAGATAACGGCGCCTATTGTCCCCGATCCGCGCCGGATCCTCAATCGACAGATCATCACCATTCATCTTCAGCCGGGGTACGGCTACGGCCTTACCGCCCGCTCCACGTAGCGGGCCAGGTCGGCGATCTGTTCGGGGCTGAGGCTGTCCTTGAAGGCCGGCATGATGCCTACCCCGTTGGTGACGGCCTGCACCACTTGCGCTTCGGTGGGCTTGAGTTCGTCGAGACTGGGGCCTATCTGGCCTTCGGCCCCCGCATCCCGCAGGCTATGGCAGAGGGCACAGGAAGGCTGGGCCAGCTCCATGAAGATCATTTTGCCGGCCTCGACATCCCCCCCGGCCTGGGCCGTCAGGCTCAGGGACAGGCCGAGGGGCAGCAGTATCAGTCGCAGCATTAAGACTCCTTGTGGCCTTGTCGGTCGGGCAGGACTGCCGGCCCGACCGTGAGTCAGGCGACGGTGACGGTAACGCCATGATCCTTCCAGCCGTTGTGGCCGTAGCCCCGTTCGTTGTCGGTTCGCTCTTCCGGCTGCACCTGGCCCCGGTCGTCGGTGGCCCGGCTGACCAGGCGATATTCTCCCGGGGCCAGCTCGGTCGCCAGCACGAAGGGGCGCCAGGCGAAACGGCCCAGGTCCGGTCCGAGGAAGCGCGCCTCGGCCCAGCGGTTACCGCCGTCGACCGACACCTCGACCCTGGCCAGCCCGTGTACGCCGCCGAAGGCCACGCCGTAGATCAGGCTGCGCCCGGCGGTGGCCGAGGTCAGCGGCGAGGTCACCCAGGACTTGACCGGCATTTCCCACATGGAGGGCTGATCCGGCGATCCCGGCACACCTACTTCCCGCACCCGGTAGCCGGACGCCTGGATATTGGCATCGGTTTGCCCGGCGGTGAAGGCGAGTCGCCGGACGTACTTGACGTTGTTGACACCGTAGTAGCCGGGGATCACCAGCCGCACCGGGCCGCCGTGGGCCAGGGGCAGGGGGGCGTCGTTCATCTCCCATACCAGCATGGCTTGCTCCAGCGCCGCCAGCGGCACCGAGCGCTCCACCATGACCGACTTGGGATCCAGGCCCGCCGGGATGGTTTCGCCGCCGGTGCCGGTGAGGTAGTTCATGCCGTCGACCACGCCACCCAGCTCGCGTACCACCTCGCGCAGCGGGACCCCGGTCCAGGCCACGCAGCCGGCGGCACCCACCGTCCAGGGGGTGCCGCTGGCGCCATGGGGGAAGAAGGCCCGACCGTTGCCGGAACACTGCAGTACGCTGACCACCGTTTCCACGCCGATGCGCTTCAGCTCGGCCAGGCTCAGGGCTCTGGGGTTGTTGACGCCCTCGATTTGCACCTCCCATCCTTCGGTGTCATTCATGATGCTGCTGTCGGGGGCCGGCAGGTTGTTGCGCACGAACAGTTGATCGCTGGGGGTGAGTATCCCGCGACCGATGGCATCACGCTTGGTTTCCAGGGTACTGGCGCTGTGCATTATCAGGGCATCGGCGTTTTTCCAGCCGACATAATCCGGCAGGGGCGCCCCCTGGGCCCTGGCCAGGGGCGAGAAGCCCACCAGTCCGGCCGTGGCCAGCAGGCCGGCACTGCCCAGCATCAGTTGGCGACGTTCCAGGTTGACGGGGCCGGTGGGGGCCGGGGCGCTTTCATGTTCGCTGTGGGGGGATACAGACACGACCAATCTCCTTATGGTTCCGCTTTGGGCTGCGTTTCATCGCAACGACTCTATAAAGGTCTAAGCCCTGGTTAAAAAAGTGTCAATCAACAAACGCTTCATTAACATTGTCTGATGTAAAAGAGTTCATCCCGGCGGCTGTTGTCGCTATCATCCGGGTTTTCCGTCGAAAAAGGTTGCTCCATGCCCCGCCCATACTGCCGAGGCTGCCGCTTGCCGCTGAATGCCTGCCTGTGTGCCGCAATCCGCCGCCAGCCCTGCCCCCTGCCGGTGGTGGTGCTGCAGCATCCCTCGGAGGCGAGGAACGCCAAGAGTACGGTGCCGCTGCTGCAATTGGGCTTGAGTGGGCTCAGGGTCGAGGTGGCGGAAACCATGGCGCCCCCATTGGGGAACTGGTGGCTGCTGTATCCCGGTGGGGACGCGGTTGATCTGGATGGTGGCGAGCCGGGCCCGGGCGTGCCGATAGACGGGCTGATCGTGCTGGACGGCACCTGGCGCAAGACCCGCCGCCTGCTGTATCTCAATCCCTGGTTGCCAGATCTGCCGAGGCTGAGCTTCAGTCAGGCTCCCGCCAGCCGTTACGCCATTCGCAAGGGACCGGGCGGCCAGGCTCTGTCAACCCTGGAAAGCCTGGCCCATGTGTTGCACAGGCTGTCCTGCCATTTTGATCCCCGGCCTTTGTACCGACTGTTGGACACCCGCGTTGCGCTGTTTCAGGCCCATCAGCCGCGGAGAACAGGGAAGGACTCCCTGGACCAACTTCATCACCAGGAATAGGGTTCCGTTCGGAATCTGATGGCAGTGTATACAAGAATCGGCACACGAGTCCCGATACCTTATCTCCCATTTTTCTACTCATCCCGTCGTCGGATCCGTTATTCTGGGACAGGATCTCGCCCGAGGCCTGGCTCCGGCCGCCACGGGGGCTACCAAGATGGCCTGGCTGGTCAAAAAGTATCATCGTGATGATATATATGGTTTTTTAAGTGTTTCTTTGGCTTTTCAAGACCGGAAATCCGGTGCTGAAAATAAATTTCTTGTTAAATAACATTGACAATCATCATATAATTGAAAAAAATCAAACCACAAATTGTCAACATTTTAAATTTTAAACTGTATACAGTTTGAACCAAGAAGGCAGCGCATGTGGTCTCAGCTCCCGCCCCAAGCAGGCAGGGCATCTGTTTCGATGCGCTAGGGTCTAAGTAATAAATATGAAACAGAGAAGGTAATACCATGGAAGCGTATCTGCTGGAATTTGGTAACTTGTTGCTGAGATGGCTGCACGTCATTGCTGCCGTCGCCTGGATCGGTGAGTCCATCTACTTCGTGATGCTGGACAACGGCCTGAAGCCGCCCAAGTCGGAAGAATGCAAGAAGAAAGGCGTGTTCGGCGAGATGTGGGCCGTACACGGCGGTGGTTTCTACCACAACCAGAAGTATGCCACCAGCCCGGAAAAACTGCCGGATGATTTACACTGGTCGTTCTGGAAGTCCTACACCACCTGGCTGTCGGGCTTTGCCCTGTTCGCCCTGCTGTACATGACCAACCCCAGCTTCTACCTGGTCAACCATAGCTCCCCCTGGGAGTGGGCAGCCGGTATGACCGGCTGGCAGGCCAACATCGTGGCCCTGGTGTTCCTGGCCTCGGGCTGGGTCGTATACAATGAGCTGTGCAAGCGCATCAGCCCCAACATGGAGCGCGACGGCGTGCTCAGTATCGCCGTGGCGGTGATGATGGTGGTGGTCGCCTACCTGAGCACCCAGATCTTTTCCGGTCGTGCCGCCTTTCTGATCACCGGTGCCGTCATGGCCACCGCCATGTCCGCCAACGTATTCTTCTGGATCATTCCGGGCCAGCGCCGCATGGTGAAAGCGTTGAAAGCCGGTGAGACCCCGAACCCGATCGATGGCAAGCGCGGCAAGCAGCGCTCGGTGCACAACACCTATTTCACCCTGCCGGTGCTGTTGCTGATGCTGAGCAACCACTACTCCTTCACCTACAACCATCCCCAGGCCTGGGTGATCATGACGCTGTTCATCTTCGCCGGTGCCCTGATCCGTCAGTACTTCGTGCTGATGCATTCCGGTCAGCACAAGCCGGCCTACCCGGCGGTGGGGGTGTTGTTGATCCTGGCGGTGGTGTGGATTGGTGCTCCGGCCAGCCGGGCGCCGGTCGCTGTTTCTGCGCCGGTATCCGGTGAGGTGACCGAGGACGCTGCCGAGGTGCAGGCGGCTTCCTCTGTTACCCTGGCCCAGGTGCAGGACATTATGGAAGCCCGCTGTGTGCAGTGCCACGCGGCCCAGCCGACCCAGGCGGGCTTTCCTTCCGCGCCTGCAGGCATGATGCTGGAGACCGAGCAACAGACCCAGCATCTGGCGCGCCAGATCAAGCAGGTGGTGGCCAACGGCTATATGCCGCTGGCCAACCTGACCCAGATGACTGACGAGGAGCGGGCCATGATCGCGGCCTGGAGCGGCAACTAAGTTTTTCCTGTGTTGTTATCCTTTGCAAAGCCCGCATCACGCGGGCTTTGCCGTTTGAGGTTCAGCGGTTAAGCTGGGTCCATGTTTCCGCCACCATTCCGTCCCATGCTGCTGACCGACAGCCACTGCCATTTCGACTTTGCCGCCTTCGACGACGACAGGCCCGGCCACTGGCAACGGGCGAGGGCGCTCGGCGTGCACCGGCTGGTGATCCCGGGAGTGGAAGAGGCGCAATGGCCGCGTCTGCCCCTATTGTGCCGGTCACTCCCCGGTCTCTATTACGCCCTGGGACTGCATCCCTGGTGTGTGGCGCGGGCTGCCGACGATTGGCAACAGCAGCTGGTGCAGGCCTTGGATCAGGCCGACAGCCGCTGTATCGCCCTGGGCGAGATGGGGTTGGACGGAGCCATCGAGCTGCCGATGGCGCGGCAGGAAGAGGTGCTGCTCGTTCAGCTCCGACTGGCCCGGGAGCGGGAGCTGCCGGTGATACTACACAGCCACAAGGCCCACGACCGCCTGCTGAAATGGTTGCGGCGCTATCCGCCCGGGGGGGGCGTGGTGCACGGCTTTTCCGGCTCATTGCAGCAGGCCGAGGCGTTCTGGCAACTGGGGATTCACCTCGGGGTGGGCGGCACCATCACCTACCCGAGGGCCAGCAAAACCCGCCGTGCCCTGGCCAGCATGCCGGTGGAAGCTCTGGTGCTGGAAACCGACGCGCCCGACATGCCGCTGTGTGGCTTCCAAGGCCAGCCCAACCATCCCGTCCGGTTGCCGCTGGTACTGGCCTCGCTGGCGGAACTGCGCCGGCAAGAGCAGGGCATCCTGGCGGTACAACTCGAACGGAACGTTTCCCGGCTGTTCGGCTGGTCCTGAGCTCGCCCTCAAGAAAAACGTTTTCGTTCTAAAAACCATAATTTTATTGCCTTTTTGCTCGATTATTGCACCCATTTTCCTATTCTGTTCTCAGCGAACTCGTATAATCCCGCCCAACTGACAATGACTGTCGGGCTTTTGTTTTTAGCTGCTACTGAAAGGATAGAACTATGACGTTGATCATGAGTCTGGTGGGGATGGTGACATTGATCCTTATCGCCATACTGTTTTCGAGCAATCGCAGCGCCATCAGGCTGCGCACCGTGGGTGGTGCCTTCGCCATTCAGGCCTGTCTGGGGGCCTTCGTGCTTTATGTGCCCGTGGGCAAGGACATTCTCCAGTCCATCTCCGCCGGCGTTTCCCAGGTCATTTCCTATGCCAACGACGGCATGGGCTTCCTGTTCGGCGGCCTGGTGGGTGACGCCGCCTTCAGCAGCGGGCTCGGCTTTATCTTCGCCCTGCGGGTGTTGCCGGTGATCATCTTCTTCTCCTCGCTGATCGCCGTGCTTTATTACCTGGGCATCATGCAGTGGGTGATCCGCATCCTGGGCGGTGCCCTGCAGAAGGTGCTGGGTACTTCCCGTACCGAGTCCATGTCCGCCACCGCCAATATCTTTGTGGGCCAGACCGAAGCCCCGCTGGTGGTACGTCCCTTTATTTCCAAGATGACCGACTCCGAGCTGTTCGCGGTCATGTGCGGCGGCCTGGCCTCGGTGGCCGGCTCGGTACTGGCCGGTTATGCCTCCATGGGCGTGCCCATGGAATACCTGATCGCCGCTTCCTTCATGGCGGCGCCCGGCGGCCTGCTGTTCGCCAAGCTGATCATGCCCGAGACCGAAACTCCCGATATGGACGAGTCCCAGGCCGACGCCGACATTCCGGAAGAAGAACGCCCCGCCAATATCATCGACGCCGCCGCCTCCGGTGCCACCTCCGGCATGATCCTGGCGATGAACGTGGGCGCCATGCTGCTCGCCTTCATCGGCCTGATCGCGCTGATCAACGGCATGCTGGGCGGCGTCGGCGGCTGGTTCGGCATGGACAACCTGAGCCTGGAACTGCTGCTCGGCTGGCTGTTCTCGCCCCTGGCCTTCCTGCTGGGCGTGCCCTGGGAAGAGGCCACCATCGCCGGCTCCTTTATCGGCCAGAAACTGGTGGTCAACGAATTCGTGGCCTACATCAACTTCGCCCCCTACCTTAGCAACGAACTGCTGGTGGAAGGCACCGGCCAGGTCATGTCCGACCATACCAAGGCGATCATCTCCTTCGCCCTGTGCGGCTTCGCCAACCTGTCCTCTGTTGCCATCCTGCTCGGCGGCCTGGGCGGCATGGCGCCGAACCGCCGCCACGACATCGCCCGCTTCGGCCTCAAGGCGGTGTTGGCCGGCACCCTGTCCAACCTGATGTCCGCCACCATCGCCGGTTTCTTCCTGGCGCTGGCGGCACTGTAAAAGGATTAGGCGAGCCCTTTCTCCGGTCTGTTGATGAGTCGCCTGGCAGCCAATGCCGGTTGGCCGACTTGCTCGGCAGGTATCAGCAACAGCCGGATATTCGGCCGCCACTATTTGCGGTTAAACGGATTTAAACTGTCTTCAAGGAACCAAGTCCGCTCGTTCACACCTAGTGAAGACTGGAGAAGCAAATGACAGACATACACACCGCAGCCCGCCAGGCCCTGGGCCTGATGGATCTGACCACCCTCAATGATGACGACACCGATGCCAAGGTGATCGCCCTGTGCCAACAGGCGGTTACCCCGGCCGGCAACACCGCCGCCATTTGCATTTATCCGCGCTTTATTCCCGTGGCCCGCAAGACCCTGCGTGAGCTGGGCGTGGAAGGAGCAGTGAAGATCGCCACCGTCACCAACTTCCCCCACGGCAACGGCGACATCGAGATTGCCGAGCGGGAAACCCGTGCCGCCGTGGCCTACGGCGCCGATGAAGTAGACGTGGTCTTTCCTTATCGCGCCCTGCTGGCCGGCAACGAACGGCTGGGCCTAGAACTGGTGCGCGCCTGCAAGGCCGCCTGCGGCGAGGTGCTGCTGAAGGTCATCATCGAAAGCGGCGAACTGAAGCAGCCGGCCTTGATCCGGCGCGCTTCCGAGCTTGCCATCGAGGCCGGTGCCGACTTTATCAAGACCTCCACCGGCAAGGTGCCGGTTAACGCCACCCTGGAATCCGCCGATATCATGCTCAAGGTGATCCGCGATTGTGGCAAGGACATCGGCTTCAAGCCCGCCGGCGGCGTACGCACCGCCGAAGAGGCGCAGCAATACCTGCAACTGGCCGCCAGCATCATGGGCTCCAACTGGATTAGCTCTGCCCACTTCCGCTTCGGAGCCTCCAGCCTGCTGGCCAACTTGCTGCATACTTTGGGTGAAAGCGACAAGGGTGCCGCCGAAGGAGGCTACTGATGCTGCCCCAGGAAATCATCCGCCACAAGCGCGACGGCCTGGCACTGAGCACCGAGGAAGTCGCCTTCTTCGTCAAGGGCATTGCCGACGGCAGTATCGGCGAGGCTCAGATAGGCGCCTTTGCCATGGCGGTGTACTTCAACGACATGAACGACGAGGAGCGTATCGGTCTGACCCTCGGCATCCGCGACTCGGGTGAGGTGCTGGACTGGTCCGGCATGGGCCTGAATGGTCCCGTGGTGGACAAGCACTCCACCGGTGGGGTGGGCGATCTGGTGTCGTTGGTACTGGGGCCCTGGGTGGCCGCCTGCGGCGCCCATGTGCCGATGATCTCCGGCCGTGGCCTGGGCCATACCGGCGGTACTCTGGACAAGCTCGAGTCCATTCCCGGCTACAATATCGTGCCCTCCAACGCCGACTTCCGCCGGTTGGTGAGAGACGTCGGGGTGGCCATCATCGGCCAGACCGGCAGCCTGGCCACCGCCGACAAGCGGCTGTACGGGGTGCGGGACGTGACCGCCACCGTCGAGTCCATTCCGTTGATCGTCGCCTCCATCCTCGGCAAGAAGCTGGCCTGCGGCCTGGACGCCCTGGTGATGGACGTGAAGATGGGCTCGGGCGCCTTTATGCCCACGGCGTCGGCGTCGCGGGAGCTGGCGGAAGCCATCGTTACCGTGGCGAATGGCGCCGGCACCCCGACTTCGGCCCTGCTTACCGACATGAGCCAGGTGCTGGCCAGCTGTGCCGGCAACGCGGTGGAAGTAGCCGAGGCCATCGCCATGCTCAAGGGCGACATCCGCCAGGGCCGCCTCTATGAGGTGACCGAGGCGCTGGCGGTGGAAATGCTGCTGGCGGGTCGCCTGGCGGATGACGAAAGCGACGCCAGGGGCAAGCTCTACGGCGCGCTCAACTCCGGCCAGGCCGCCGAACGCTTCGAGCGGATGGTGGCCGGGCTCGGTGGCCCGGTCGATATCCTCACCAGCTTCGAGCGCCGGTTGCCCAGGGCGCCGATCATCAAGCCGGTGCTGGCCGACGCCGCGGGCTATGTGGTGGACATGGACACCCGTGACATCGGCATGGTGGTGGTCGGGCTGGGCGGCGGGCGGCGCCGATCGGACGATGTGATCGACCACAGCGTCGGCCTGACTGCCATCGCCGGCATCGGCGACAAGATAGAGGTCGGCACGCCGCTCGCGACCATCCATGCCCGCAGCGAGGACGACTTCGCCCGGGCGGCGGAGCAGCTGCGCCGGGCCATGATTCTGGGCGAACAACAGGAAGAGGCGCCCCATATGATTTATGACGTGATCCGTCAGAGGGAGGCAGAATGAAACGCGCAATAGTATTGGTACTGGATTCCTTCGGCATCGGCGCCGCGCCCGATGCCGCCCAATTCGGCGACGAAGGGGCCGATACCCTGGGCCATATCGCCGCCGTCTGTGCCCGGGGCGAGGCGGACAACGGCCGTCAGGGGCCGCTCCGGCTGCCCAACCTGGGCCGGCTCGGCCTGTTCCACGCCCATGCCGAGAGCACCGGCCGGGTGGCCGAGGGGGTGACCCTGCCCACCGACGTCATCGGCAGCTACGGCTATGCCCGGGAGCTGTCTTCCGGCAAGGACACCCCATCCGGGCACTGGGAAATCGCCGGAGTGCCGGTGCTGTTCGACTGGGGTTACTTCAGCGATACCGAGCACAGCTTCCCCCAATCCCTGCTCGACGAGCTGGTCGACAAGGCGGGCCTACCGGGTATTCTCGGCAATTGCCACGCCTCCGGCACCACCATCCTCGAACAGCTGGGCGAAGAGCATGTGCGCACCGGCAAGCCCATCTGCTACACCTCGGCGGACTCGGTGTTCCAGATTGCCTGCCACGAAGACAGTTTCGGCCTGGAGCGGCTCTATGAACTGTGCGAGCTCGCCCGCGAGCTGCTGATGCCCTACAACATCGGCCGGGTCATCGCCCGACCGTTCAAGGGCGGGAGCGCCGCCGACTTCGAACGCACCGGCAACCGCCGCGACTACAGCATAGCGCCGCCGGCGCCGACGGTGCTGCAGAAGCTGGTGGAGGAGAACAACGGCGAAGTGGTGTCCATCGGCAAGATTGCCGACATCTACGCCCACTGCGGCATCACCCGTAAGGTCAAGGCCAACGGTCTGGACGCCCTGTTCGATGCCACCCTGGAGGAAGTGAAGCGGGCCGGCGACGATACCCTGGTGATGACCAACTTCGTCGACTTCGACTCCAGCTACGGCCACCGCCGCAACGTGACCGGCTACGCCGCCGCCCTCGAGGCCTTCGATTGCCGCCTGCCCGAGCTGCTGGCCATCATGCAGCCGGACGATCTGCTGATCATGACCGCCGATCACGGCTGCGACCCGACTTGGACCGGCACCGACCACACCCGTGAGCATATCCCGGTGATCTGCCTGGGCGGTGGCCTCGCGGCCGGCTCCCTGGGCGGGCGCGAGACGTTTGCCGATATCGGCCAGTCCCTGGCGGCCTATTTCGGCCTGAGCCCGATGGATTACGGCAAGTCGTTTTTATAAGAAGCTGTTTACGATATTTGCGAGGCTGTCTGTTGCGGCCAGCGAGAGGACACAGGGCCACCTCCACCGACACGCTGCGAGCACGTCGCTGTGGCGCTCGGCACATGCCATCCCTGGCATGTGACGGTCGGCGGAGGTAATCCCTGTGACCTCTTTCAAGCCTCGCAGTGGTCTGCTAGGAAGGCAGCAGGCGGCACAGGAGTTTTGAAAAGGGCAAAGGGTGCTGCTTTGCCGACCCTTCGCGCCAGGGATGGCGCGGCGGAGCCCCCAGGGATGGGTTTACGGCGTGTCGGCGGAGCAGTGCGCTTTGGCCGAGTGCACCGCATCTCACTCGGGTTCGAAACCCGGGGCCCGCCCGCGTGAGCGGGACGGAAGAAATGATTTCAGTTTTGATGTAACCGACAAGATTAACGAGGAATATTATGGCTACTCCACATATCAACGCCGAACGCGGCGATTTCGCCGATACCGTACTGATGCCCGGCGACCCGCTGCGCGCCCAGTACATCGCCGACACCTTCCTGTCCGACGTCAAGCTGGTGAACAAGGTACGCAACATGCTCGGCTTCACCGGCAGCTACAAGGGCCGGCGGATTTCCGTGATGGGCCACGGTATGGGCATCCCCTCGGTGTCCATCTACGCCAAGGAACTGATCACCGAGTTTGACGTAAACACCCTGATCCGCATCGGCTCCTGCGGCGCCGTGCGCGACGACGTCAACTTGCGCGACGTGGTGATCGGCCTGGGCGCCAGCACCGACTCCAAGGTCAACCGTATCCGTTTCAAGGATCATGACTTTGCCGCCATCGCCGACTTCGAGCTGGTGGCCAATGCGGTGGCGGCGGCCAAGGCCAAAGGCGTGCCGGTCAAGGTGGGTAACATCTTCTCGGCGGATCTGTTCTATTCGCCCCAGGCGGATTTGTTCCAGCTGATGAAGGACTACGGCATCCTGGGGGTAGAGATGGAAGCGGCGGGTCTGTACGGCGTGGCCGCCGAGTTCGGTGCCCGGGCCCTGACCATCTGCACCGTGTCCGATCATATACTGCGTCACGAAGCCCTGAGCGCCGACGAGCGTCAGACCAGTTTCAACGACATGATGGAAGTGGCGCTGGAGTCGGTACTGCTGGGCGACTTAGCCTGACATCCAGAGCCTGTCGATGATCTGCGGGCCATCGCTCGCGACGATCATCATCAGGCTCTTTCGGGGGGCGGGCCTTCCGCCTCCTGCCGTTTGAACCGGCCGCGCCAGCGGGCGAGTCCCAGCCCCAGCAAGATCCCCAACAGCAAAGACATGGGCAGCAGCCAGCCCAGATGACGCTGCAACTGGTGCCAGATACCGCTTTGCAGGCTGGTCAGCAGCGAAGGATCCAGAGCCAGGTGCAGAAAGCCCACCGGCCGCTCTTCGTGATGCAGTGACCGGATATAGGCCAGGGGGGCCCCGCCGGCGGCGTTGCCCGCCTCCGCCAGCAACCGGCCGCCACCGTCATAGAGCTGAACCGATACCACCAGGCCGGCGCTGACCAGTTCGTCCGCCAGCTGTTGCTGGCTGTCGCCGTCTTCCGTCAGCAGGGCTCGCACCGCCTGGAGCTGGGCGTAGTCGGCCAGCGGCTCGGCCAGGGAGCGCTGGGGCAGTTGCCGCCAACGCTGGCCGAGTTCGGTTACTTGTGCCAGTTGCCAGCCGGTGCTCGATACCAGCAGTGCGACCAGCAGC
This sequence comes from Zobellella sp. DQSA1, assembly GCF_041950555.1. GTDB lineage: Bacteria > Pseudomonadota > Gammaproteobacteria > Enterobacterales > Aeromonadaceae > Oceanimonas. Next base: position 3,344,280 of record NZ_CP169531.1, on the reverse strand, counting down.
AGAGGCAGGGATTTGGACATGAAAGGGCTCTTTTTCAGCATAACGGCCAATATTGTCCCTTGCCTGGCGAAAAAGCAATACGCTACCCTGAGCGCCGGTTATTTGTGAATGTGTGAATAAAGGAATCCCAAGTGGCACTGTTAATGGATGTATTACCCGAGAAGGTTCGTGACTGGGCAGATGCGCTGGCCTCCGGTGCCCATGTCTGGCAGCAGGGGCGCCTGGCCCCGGGACAGCTGGCCACTGCCGGCGGGCACTTGGTCCTGCTGGCGGAACAACTGGAAAAAGCGGCCCTGCACCATAGCCTGCTTATATTGGATGACGAAGGGATCGACGTGGAAGTGTCCGCGGTGAAAGTGGTGGCCGGGCGGGATCTGCTGAGCCTGCGTCTGTCGGCCTGGTCACCGGTATTAAAGGCCCGGCTGCAGGCGGTGGCCCAGGGCTGGGATCTGGCCTGTGTGCCGGCGTTGCCCAGCGCCGCGCTACCGGGCTTGGTGCTGATGGACATGGATTCCACCGCCATCCAGATCGAATGTATCGATGAAATCGCAGCCCTGGCCGGTGTGGGTGACGAAGTTTCTGCCATCACCCGGGCGGCGATGGAAGGCGCCTTGCCGTTTTCCGAAAGCCTGCGCCGTCGGGTGAAGGCGCTGGCCGGAGCCGATGCCGCCATTATCGACCAGGTGATCGGCCGTATGCCGCTGATGCCCGGCCTGACCGAACTGGTTGCCGGCCTCAAGCAGATGGGCTGGAAGGTGGCCATCGCCTCCGGCGGCTTTACTCCCTTCGCCTGCCACCTGCAAGAAACCCTGGCGCTGGATGCGGTGTTTGCCAATACCCTGGAGATCCGCGACGGCAAGCTTACCGGCGAAGTGCTGGGTGCCATCGTGGACGCCGAAGCCAAGGCCAACATCCTGGTCGATCTGGCCCATGAGCATGGCATACCCATCGGTCAGACCGTGGCCATCGGCGACGGTGCCAACGATCTGCTGATGCTGGCCCAGGCCGGGTTGGGGGTGGCCCTGCATGCCAAACCCTTGGTTCAGGAGCAGGCGCCGGTCTGTATTAACCGGTTGAGCCTGGAAGGGGTGCTGGGGTTACTGCAGGCCCATTGAGGGTCTGCCGCCACCTGACCATGTCGGTGATATCGAATACCTGGCAGAGCGCTGCCAGCTCCGCCAGCTGCTGTTCGAGCTGCTGGGTCTTGTGCAGGGCGGTCTGGGTCAGGCTGTCCCACTCGGGCACGAAGTAGTCAATCTGGCGCAGCTGCAGCCGGTTGAGGACCAGCAGGCTGACCCGAAGTTCCCCGGCATGGTGCGGATTGAGCAGAAAGGCGCGTCTGACGGCGTCCGGATCGATCAGTTGCCATTGTTTGTTGCTGCCGTCGACGGCGGTGGCGGTCCAGACTTCCATGGTCAGGTGGCTTTTGCCGTCCGGACGCAGCAGGGTGGTAATGAGCGACTGCAGCAATTGCCGTGATGCCAGCCGGCTGAAGTGGGCCTGCTGGTACTCGTTGGACATAAATGACATCAGTGCCTGTTGGGCAAGGCAGGCGATGGCCCCCTGCACATAAAAACCGCTGTCGTTTCGTCCCAGCATAAAAGTGGGTGACGGCGGTTGCTGCAAGGCCTGGCGATTGAGCCAGGTCAGCCAGGCCGGCCGGTGATGGGTATCCGGACGGGCGCGCAGCTTGTCCTGATTCTGTTCGAGCAGCGCCGAGACGAACTGGTAGCCCGCGTGAGCCTCGTGTGACCCTTCGATATGCAGGTGCAGTATCTTGCCGTCACCACTCTGGTTCACTACCCGGTAGGACAGGTTTTTCAGTTTCCAGCGGCGGCTGCGTTTACCCAGCTCGGTCAGGCTGATACTGACCAGGCAGGGCAGATCGAGCCGCTCGGCATGGTGCAAGGATATCTTCAGGCCGCTGTTCGACAGGTCCTCGGTCTGGCCCTGTATCGTCCGCCCGCCGATGTTGAGTTCGATTTCGCTCTGGTACTTGAAGCGGGTTTCCTGCCGTTTGGAGGCCTGCAGCCCCAGGGGCGTGATGTTCACCGTCCGGGCTCTGACGTTGCGGATAAAAGGCGCCAGTTGTTGCATTTTGCTCTCGGCCGACACCGGGGTGAGCAGGGGAGGCATGGGGGTCAGCCAGATATGCCATTTCAGCCGTTGCAGCCGGCCTAGTCCCTGCTGATCGAGGGCTTCTATCGCCTGATCGGTAAAGGTGAGCGGGCGAACGGTCAGATAGTAGCTTTGCAGGGTGCCGCTTCTCAGCCCTTCGTTCACGAATACCGAATAGGCCTGCCGCTGTTCCAGCTCATGTTGATCGGCCACGAAATAGAAGGCCTGGCTTTGACCCTGATGGTGGAAACTGTACAGCAGCAGCGGTTGTTGCGGCTGACGGCCCATCTGCAGCACCCGCTCCGGGGATAACAGGGTCGAGAGCAGGTCACCGGCTGTATCCTGCCGCCATTGCGCCAGGGTCTTGTGGCCATGGCGATTGGCGAGCACTTCTTGCAGTTCCCCCTCTTTATCAAAAAACAGCGACAGGCTGAGGCTGGTTTCGAGCAGGGCATTGCCCCAGCATTGGGCCAGGGCGGTGTTGTACAGATCCTCTGCGTCCAGGCCGTAGCGAGGGCGGTTCTGATCGATAAACTGCAGCAAGGCCTGTTGCCAGTCGGCATCCTCTTCCGTCCGCTGCATCTTGAGGCGGGAGGGATCATCCTGGCTCTGGGTCAGTCGATAGCGTTTGGGGTTGGCCAGGCAACGCAGTCCGGGCTGGTGCGCCAACTCGGGCAGGGACACCAGCACCTGCTCCGGCAGGGGGCGGGGCCCGGCCAGCTGTGCCATCAAGCCGCCCGCCGAAATATCCAGGCTGTTGGCCCTGATCTGCTCCTCCGGCAGGTGCAGCAATACCGGTGTGACGAAGCGCAGCCGGCTTTCCTTGCGGCGGATGCCCATGGACGGCAGGTGCCAGGGGAGGGAATTGAACTGGGAAGGCAGTTTGCGCAGGGCCGCCAGTTCGGCGATCAGCGTTTCGTAAAGACCCCGGGTATATTCGCCGTTATAACTGGCCAACAGTTTGTGAAAGCGCGTATCCAGTGACGCCGGCAACATATGATCCAGCCCCTGGTGGCGAACCAGTCGGCACTGGTCCGGAAACAGGCTGCGCAGATCCAGAACCCGCAGGCAGGGGCTGGTGAGCCGGCGTACTTCCGCCTGCAGCTGGAAACGGGTGGCACTGTCGGCCTCGGGCAGCAGATTCTCCAGCAACCCTTCCAGATCATGGTGATAGCTGAGAGGAACCAGTTTATTGAGCAGGGATTTATAGGGGCTAAGATCCATCTTGGCTTTGGGTTGAGTAGGCGAAAAACTTGGTCCAGTATAACAGCTCGTTAATGAATGAGTGAGCAAGCATGGCCAAGTCCAAAACTGCCTTTGTCTGTGGCGAGTGTGGCGCCGAGTTCCCCCGCTGGCAGGGCCAGTGTTCCGAGTGCAAGGAATGGAACACCATCAGCGAGATCCGACTGGCGCCCGCCAGTTCTGCCGGTCGTAACAGTCGTTTTGCCGGTTATGCCGGGGTGCAGGACAACAAGGTGCAAACCCTGGATGAAATTGCACTGACCGAGATTCCCCGTATCGGCAGCGGCTTCAAGGAGCTGGACCGGGTGCTGGGCGGTGGTCTGGTGCCCGGTTCGGCCATCCTGATCGGGGGTAACCCGGGGGCGGGCAAGAGCACCCTGTTGCTGCAGGTGATGTGTGGTCTGGCCAGCAGGATGAAGACCCTCTATGTCACCGGCGAGGAGTCGTTGCAGCAGGTGGCGATGCGGGCCCAGCGGCTGGGGTTGCCCAAGGATCAGCTGCGCATGCTGTCGGAAACCAGTGTCGAACAGATCTGTCATGTCGCCCGGGAAGAGCGGCCGGCGGTGATGGTGATCGACTCCATCCAGGTGATGCACGTGGCCGAGGTGCAGTCGGCGCCGGGCTCGGTATCCCAGGTTCGGGAAGCGGCGGCCCAACTGACCCGCTTCGCCAAGCAGCAGGGGGTGGTGATCCTGATGGTGGGCCATGTCACCAAGGACGGCACCCTGGCCGGGCCCAAGGTGCTGGAGCACTGCATCGATTGTTCGGTGCTGCTGGACGGCGCCGCCGACAGCCGCTTCCGCACCCTGCGCAGCCACAAGAACCGCTTCGGGGCGGTGAACGAGTTGGGGGTGTTCGCCATGACCGAGACCGGCATGAAGGAAGTGAGCAACCCCTCCGCCATCTTCCTCAGCCGGGGCGAGGAGCAGACTACCGGCTCGGTGGTGATGGTGATCTGGGAGGGGACCCGGCCGTTGCTGGTGGAGCTGCAGGCGCTGGTGGATTACTCCCAACTGGCCAATCCGCGACGGGTCACGGTGGGCCTGGAACACAACCGGCTGGCGCTGCTGCTGGCGGTGCTGCACCGTCACGGCGGCATGCAGATGGCGGATCAGGATGTGTTCGTCAACGTGGTCGGCGGGGTGCGGGTCGAAGATACCAGTGCCGACCTGGCGTTGCTGCTGGCGCTGGTGTCAAGCTTTCGCGACCGGGCCCTGCCCCAGGAACTGGTGGTGTTCGGCGAAGTCGGACTGTCGGGTGAAATCCGCCCGGTGCCTTCTGGCCAGGAGCGACTGATGGAAGCGGCCAAGCACGGCTTTACTCGTGCCATTGTGCCCTGGTCAAACAGGCCCAAGCAGGCACCTGCCGGCATGGAAGTGATCGCGGTGAAAAAACTGGACGAGGCGCTGGCGGCGCTTTAATCCTCGTCCACCAACTGGGCGAACTGGCGCTGCAACAGCTCGTCGTTGCCCAGGTTCAGCTCCACCAGCCGGCGCAGATGGGCGGCGCTGTCGATATCCATACGCCGGCATTCCAGCCCGATACAGACGCCGTGGTGGTGGCGCTGGCTGGTATGCATGATGATGCGTTGGCCATGGCCATCCAGGTCGAGTACCAGATCGAACTCGTCACCGTTCTGCCCGGCCCAGCCTTCGTCCACGACGGCCAGGGCGCCGTGCAGGGACAGATCTCGCACCAGAGTATGGTGATTATGGCCGGCACCATCGACAAGCCAGGCTTTGGCCTGGAGCCCGATTCGGGAAAACAGTCTGCGCTCGGCCATGGTCGGCTCCTTTCAGGCGGGTTGTCCGGTGTCCAGATGATCGACCAGGGCGATGGCGGAAACCAGCCGGTCTTCGAGCTCGAAGCGCTCTTCGAGAACCTCTCCGAGGTGGCTGAGTTCCTGATCCAGCTCCAGCAGGTTATCTTCGTCGGCCTGGGTGTATTTGTCGTGGAAGTTCAGCGCCTCATCGGTGTTTTGCTTGATGCGCGGATAAATCCGTTCGGCCAGCAGCCGGGCATTGCCTTGGGCCGCCTCATAGGCGGTCACCACATAATCATAGATTTCAAAATGGCCGGCGGAGACATAATCGACCAGCTGTCCGCAAAACTCTTCCAGCTCAGCCTGAGTCGGCAGCGTCTTGTTGGTGGAAAGACGGATATATTCGACCAGCAGATTCTGGCGGGCATTGATAAAGGCGTCGAGGGCATGGTGCTTGCCGGCCAGCTGCGCCTTGGTCTGTTCCATTTTCCTGAGCATGATTCCCTCCGTGAGCAACCTGAATAGAGGTGGCAATAAATTATAAGTAAAGAAAAGATCAGCGGTGGTCAAGAGTTGAGGGGGCAAGTTGGGCGCTGGCTCCCCATTCTCCAGGGTTGTCGTTACGGCCGGCCGGCGGCATGCAGTTTTTTCCGATTTCTCCGTCTGATGTTACAATGCGGCCAATTTGCCACCTGATCCGGAACGACGGGATGAATACACTCAAGAATGATCGCTATTTACGTGCCCTTTTACGCCAGCCGGTAGACTATACCCCGGTATGGATGATGCGCCAGGCCGGTCGCTACCTGCCGGAATACAAGGCTACCCGGGCCCAGGCCGGCGACTTCATGTCGCTGTGCAAGAATGCCGAGCTGGCCTGCGAGGTGACCCTGCAGCCGCTGCGCCGTTTCCCGCTGGATGCGGCCATCCTGTTCTCCGACATTCTGACCATCCCCGACGCCATGGGCCTGGGGCTCTACTTCGAGGCGGGCGAAGGTCCCAAGTTCGAGCGTCCGGTGGCCTCCATGGCCGATGTACGGAAAATCGGTATTCCGGATCCGGAAGGGGAACTGGGCTACGTGATGAATGCGGTGCGCACCATCCGCCGCGAACTGAAGGGGGAAGTGCCGCTGATCGGTTTTTCCGGCAGCCCCTGGACCCTGGCTACCTACATGGTGGAGGGGGGCAGCTCCAAGGCTTTCACCAAAATCAAGAAGATGATGTATGCCGAGCCCCAGACACTGCACCTGTTGCTGGACAAGCTGGCCGACAGCGTGACCTCCTACCTGAATGCCCAGGTGGCCGCGGGTGCCCAGTCGCTGATGATCTTCGATACCTGGGGCGGAGTGCTGACGCCGCGTGACTATAACGATTTTTCGTTGCAATACATGGCCAAAATCGTCGATGGCCTGACCCGTGAGCACGAAGGCCGTCGGGTGCCGGTGACCCTGTTCACCAAGAATGGCGGCCAGTGGCTGGAGGCGATTGCGGCTACCGGTTGTGATGCGGTCGGCCTGGACTGGACCATCAATATCGCCGACGCCAAGCGCCGGGTCGGCGACAAGGTGGCGTTGCAGGGCAATATGGATCCTTCCATGCTCTACGCCCCCCTTCCCCGCATCGAGCAGGAAGTGGCGACCATACTGGAAGGCTTTGGCCAGGGCCCGGGCCATGTGTTCAACCTGGGCCACGGCATTCATCTGGACGTGGATCCGGAGCACGCCGGCGCCTTTATCGAGGCGGTGCACCGCCTGTCGCGGCCCTACCATCAGGGCTGAGTTTCACCACCATTAGCTGAAACAAAAAAGCGCCCTCGGGCGCTTTTTTTGATGGCGGTGGCCGTGGCTTAGCCGGCGAACTCCCGCTTGTACTGTTCTACTCTGGCCAGGAAAGTGCGGCGCTCGGCACCGCTCAGGCCTTCGGCCATGGGCAGCTTGACCTGCATGGGGTCCACCGGCCTGTTGTTGACGTGGAATTCGTAATGCAGGTGCGGGCCGGTGGAACGACCGGTGTTACCGGACAGGGCGACGCGCTGGCCGCGCTTGACGGTGTCACCTTCCTTGACCAGGAAACGGCTGAGGTGCAGGAAGCGGGTCGTGTACTGGCGACCGTGGCGGATCACCAGGTAGTTACCGGCCAGCGGATGGCGGGTGGCCTTGACCACGACACCGTCACCGGGGGCGAGTACCGGGGTACCGATGGGCACGGCAAAGTCGGTGCCATGATGGGGTTGTACCCGGCCGGTGACCGGATGCTTGCGGGTCAGGTTGAAGTTGGAGCTGATACGGGTGTTACGCTCGAGAGGGATGCGCACAAAGCCCCGTTCCAGGCTCTCGCCCTTGGCGTCGTAGAACTTGCCGTCCTCATGGCGGAAGGCATGATAGGTACGGCCCTTGTTGGTGATCTGCACCGCCTGCAATTCGGATTTCCCGGTGCTTTGGCCATCGACGAATTCCCGCTGTACCACCACCTTGAAGCTGTCCCCCTGGCGCAGATCCCGGGCGAAGTTGAGTTGCCACTGGAACAGGTTGGCCACCCGCTGGATCTGGCTGGGTGACAGCCCCGCATCCCGGGCACTGAGGTAGAAGCTGCCGTTGATCACTCCACCCAGGGCCCGGCTTTCCCAGTTGCTTTCTTCGGTCTGGAGGCGGCTCTGGTAGTTCTCGCCGGAGCGGACGAAGAGGCGGCTGTGCAGCAGATCCTGCTGTATCTTGAATTCCTGTAGCAGGTTGTCTTCATCGATCAGCAAAGAAAGAGTCTGGCCGGGCTTGAGCCCGTCCAGCGCTCTTTCTTTGTCGGCATCGAGCAGTTTGTACATGGTGGCCAGGGGCAGGCCCAGGCCATTGAAGATGGTGCTCAGGGTGTCGCCGCGCTGCACCACATATTCCTGCCACTCGGGCTCTCCGGAAGCGATGACCTCGAGGGCATCGACCGGTTCCAGCGGGCCGATTTCGTCGTTGGGCAGGGTATAGAATTCGGTGTTGTTGACCTGTTCCCGGGCTTCCTTGGGCAAGTTCAGGCTGGCGGGGATGCTGATCTTGATCGGCTGTTCAACCCGTTCGTTGGGTGAAGGCATCATCACCGCCGTGGTCAGGGTCAGGCCGCTCAGCAGTATAATACCGTACAGGTGCCGTTTGGGCAGTTGCGCCGGTATTTCCTGCAGTTTTGTTTGTATCGGGCGGAGAGGATTCATCCGGATTACCTGTGCCTGTTGGTTGCTCAACTGTGCATACAAAAACCGCTTTATCTATCCAGGCATGGATCCAGAGATAATAAAGCGGTTAACGTTTAATTACTAAATGGCCCGCACAGGCGGGCCACCCAAGTTAGTGCATCGTATGATACGAAAGTTCCGCATTATACCGAATTTTATTTCAGATTTTTATCACTCATTGAGTAAACATGCGGCCATGGACTCTGCCATCTGCTGCATAAAGGCGAAATAACCCCGGGGACCGGCTTCAATGTTGGTCGCTAATGGGTCCAGCGTACCGATCCGCGCCGAGGTATTGCGAACCACGGCTTCGACCACCGCCGGCCGGAACTGGGGTTCGGCAAAGACGCACAGGGCCTGTTCATCGCGCAGGGCCTGATGGATACGGCTAACGGTTTGTGCGCCGGGAGCCCGTTCGGGGTTGACGGTAAAATGGCCGCGGGACGGCAATTGGTAGTGATCTTCCCAGTAGCCGTAGGCGTCGTGGAATACAAAATAGCCCTTGCCTCGTGCCGGGGCCAGGCGTTCGGCCACGGCGCCGTCGGTTTTCGCCAATTCTGTCCGGAAAGTGGTCAGGTTGCGTTGATACAGATCAGCATTGGCCGGATCCAGCTGTTCCATGCGCTCGGCCAGCAGGATGGCGATGCGCTCGCCGTGGTGAGGATCCAGCCAGATATGAGGATCTTTGTCGCCATGATCGTGATCATGTTCATCATCCTGGTTTCCGATGCTGATTTTACCGGTATGATGCTCGTCCTGATGGTGGTGCTCGGCATGATGATCATGGCCGCCATGATGCGGGTGATGGTTGTGGCCGCCCTGATCATGCTCGTCGTGATGCCCGTGTTTTTCCGGTTCAATCAGCGCCAGCAGCGCCAGGCTGTTTTCCTTGTCGCCCAGCAGCGGAGTCAGGAAGCCTTCCAGCTCGGGACCGACCCAGACCACCAGATCGGCCTGATTGATACGACGTACGTCGGAAGGACGCAGGGCATAATCGTGGGGTGAGGTACCGGGAGCCAGCAGCAGATCGGGTTCACTCAGGCCGTCGGTAATGGCACTGGCGATCAACTGCAGGGGTTTGATGGTGGTTAATACTTCCAGGGCGCGGGCCTGGCTGCTCAGCAGCAGGGGCAACGCCAGCAACAGTAAGGCTCTCATGGCTCGGGTCCCTATACCTCGGTTATGGTGTTTAGTGAACCGGCAATGTTATAATATTACAAATAAAGATGTAAAGGCGCGAAGCGGATGACCAAGCTGGTAGAATTGACGGACGTCGGATTGGAAGCCGACGGCAATGTGATCCTCGAACGGATTTCATTGACCCTGCACAGCGGCGAAATTCTGACCATTGTCGGCCCCAATGGTGCCGGCAAGAGTTCGCTGATCAAGCTGGTGCTGCAACTGCGGACCGCCAGTGCCGGGCGGCTGTGGCGCAAACCTGGCCTGCGTATCGGTTATGTACCGCAAAAGTTGCACCTGGATCCGGTGTTGCCGCTGACGGTGGCCCGTTTTATGAGCCTGTCCCACGGACGCCGGCTGACGGTGGCCCAGGCGCTGGCCCGGGTGGGGGCGGAACGCCTGGCCGAACGGGCCATGCAGGCGTTGTCCGGCGGCGAAATGCAGCGAATTCTGCTGGCCCGTGCCCTGATGATGGAACCGGAGCTGCTGATCCTGGACGAGCCAGCCCAGGGCGTGGACGTGCACGGCCAGACCGAACTCTATGCCTTGATCAAGCAGCTCAGCGACGAACTGCACTGCGGGGTGCTGATGGTGTCCCACGATTTACACCTGGTCATGGCCAGTACCCACAGGGTGATCTGCCTGAACCAGCATATCTGCTGTCACGGCGAGCCGGAGCATGTGGCGCGCCACCCCGAATTTGCCCGCCTGTTCGGCCGGCCCGAACTGACCCAACTGGCGGTGTATACCCACCACCATGATTGTGACGATGAGCATCATGGGGACGTACGCCATGTGGGATAGTTTTCTGCTTTACGCCCTCCTGGCCGGTCTGGGTATCTCCGTGCTGGCCGGCCCCCTGGGCAGTTTCGTGGTATGGCGGCGCATGGCCTACTTCGGCGATACCCTGGCTCACTCCTCCCTGCTGGGGGTCGCGCTGGGTCTCTTGCTGCATATCGACCTGACCCTGGCGGTGCTGGTGGCCTGCCTGTGCCTCGGCATCATTCTGGCGGCATTACAGCGAGCCAGCTGGCTCGCCACCGATACCCTGCTCGGCATACTGGCCCATACCGCCCTGTCCCTCGGCCTGGTATCCCTGGCGTTTATGGACAATGTGCGGGTCGATCTCATGGCCTACCTGTTCGGCGATCTGCTGGCGATCCAGCCGGTGGATCTGTACTGGATCTACGGCGGCGGCCTGGTGTTGTTGCTGGTCTTGCGCCGGTACTGGAGCCAGCTGTTGTCCATTACCGTCAACGAGGAACTGGCGCGGGTGGAAGGGGTCCGAGTCGAGCCGCTCAAGTTGTTGTTGCTGATGATGATCAGCGTGCTGATCGCGGTGGCGATGAAGTTCGTTGGCGCCTTGATTATCACCTCGTTGCTGATCATCCCCGCCGCCACCGCCCGTCGCTTCAGCCGCACCCCGGAGCAGATGGCATTCTACGCCATGGGTCTCGGCATGCTGTCGGTGCTGGGGGGCTTGCAGCTGTCCGTCAGCCACGACACCCCCGCCGGCCCCTCGGTGGTGGTGGTGGCCGCCAGCCTCTTCCTGCTCTCCCAATTTTTACCGAAGCGGGGCTAGCTCTGCCCCAGCACCTGGTGCACCCGTGCCCGCAGGGCCGGCAGCTCTTCCTGCTCGAACCAGGGGTTGTCGCGCAGCCAGCGGCGGTTGCGGGGGGAAGGGTGGGGCAGTGGCAGCCGGCTCGGGGCGAATTCCCGCCAGTGGCGCACCGTATCGGTGAGGGTGCGGTAGCGGTTGCCGAGGTAATAGCGCTGGGCGTACTGGCCAATCAGCAGGGTGAGTTCGATACGGGGCAGGGCGGCCAGTATCCGCTGGTGCCAGGTGGGGGCGCATTCGGGCCGGGGCGGCAGGTCACCGCTCTTGCCCCTGCCCGGGTAGCAGAAGCCCATGGGCATGATGGCGAATTGCGCCGGATCGTAGAACTGCTCCCGGCTTACCTCCAGCCATTTACGCAGGGTGTCGCCGGAAGGATCGTTCCAGGGAATGCCGGTTTCGTGCACCCTGATCCCCGGCGCCTGGCCGATGATGAGTATTCTGGCCCCGGTGGCCAGCTGCACCACGGGGCGTGGGCCCAGGGGCAGGAAGGCGTCACACAGCCGGCAGGCCCGTACTTCTCGCAGCAGTTTGTCCATGCTCAATAACCCAGATCGAAGTTGACCAGCCCCTCCATCGGCTTGCCCTCGATATATTTCAGGTAGTTACGGCTGAAGCGGGTCACTATCTGATCCGGGAAGCTGTAACCGGCGTTATGGGGGGTGATCACCACGTTGGGCATGTCCCACAACGGGCTGTCCGTCGGCAGCGGCTCGGTGGCGAACACGTCCAGCACGGCGGCGCCGATACGGCCGTTGCGCAACGCCTGCACCAGGGCGGTTTCATCCACCGCGTCGCCCCGGCCCACGTTGAAGAAGATGCCCCCCGGCTTGATATGAGAGAGCCGCTCGGCATTGAACAGACCGCGGGTTTCGGGAGTGGAAGGCAGCACGCTGACCACCACGTCGGCCCTGGGCAATACCTTGTTCAGGGCCTGGACCTGATAAGTGCGATCGAAGCCGGCTGCCTCCCGGCCGGCACGGCTGATGCCGAGCACTTCCATGCCGAAATGGCGGGCGGTGGCGGCGATATGCTGGCCGATACTGCCGGTGCCGAGGATCAGCATGGTCTTGCCGTGGATGCTCTGGTAGGGAATGGGCTGCCAGTCGTGGTGGCGCTGCTGCTCCCGGTAGTGGCGCAGGTGACGCCTGATGGACAACAGGTGGCCGAAGACGTATTCGCTGATCAAGGGACCGAAGATGCCGCGCACATTGGTCAGCATATAATCCTGACGGCTGCCGGGGCCGAGCAGCAGGTCGACCCCGGCGTAGGTGGACTGGGCCCATTTCAGCGCCCGTGCGTCCCTGAGCCTGGCCTTGATGCGGGCGGGCTCGCCCAGCAGAATATCCGCGCGGGTCAGGGTGGCCTGGATCTCCGTTTCTTCCCGCGGGGCCAGTATGGTCAGTCCGGGCAGGTAGGCCTGCTTTAACAGGGCATGGTATTCGGCGTTATCCTGACTGAGCAGTAACAGGGTATGATTGGCCATACCTTCTCTCCTCAATGTGCTTTTTGTGCCAGCTTTTTATGAGACAATGGCACAAGCAAAAACTTATACCAGTGTTTCCCGCATAAAGTGTGAGCCTTGGCCGCAAACGGTCAGATTGGCAACAATGCGGCGAGCCCAACCACAAGGAACTGACCGTGTTCGGTGAAAAATTTTATAAGAAACTCAACAAACTGATGCCCTGGCAGCAAACGGTGTTTGCCCTGGCCCTGGCCGAACGGATGTATCCCAACTACCGCCTGTTCGGCGATACCTCCGGCTTCGGAAGCGGCGAGCGTTTTCGTCATACTCTGGATGTGCTCTGGACTTACCTGACGGTCAAGGGATCACGGGTGGACTTGTCCGCCGAGCTGGAAGCCTTCGAACCATTTATTCCTGATCCGGCTCGTTTCGAATCCTATGGTGCCTACCCGGCCCTGGATGCCTGCGTGGCCCTGGGGGCGGCCTACAACTCGGTGATCTGCCGTATCGGCGAAGAAGCGATGGAAGCCAGCAACGCCTCTCTGGGGGCGGTGGCCGGTTTTGCCGAATTGCTGGCAGAGCGGGATCTCAGTGACGAAGAGCTGTATGAGCACGAGCTGATGGAAGCGGAAATGGAGTTTCAGGTGGAACTGCTAGAACAGGTGGCACAACCACGGGAGGCCGAGGCCATCCTGGCCATCCGGGACTTCGCCGCCCAGGATGGGGTGTCCAACCTGGGTATCGGCCTGCAGGACTAGTATTTTTCTTCCTGGATAAGACTGCCGACCTGCAGCAGGGGCGCCACGTCCAGGTCGTTGGCGTTCATCATCGAGGAGATGCGCTGTACCGACGACAGCAGCAGGTTCTGCTCCCAGGCTTCCAGTGCCTGAAACTGCTGGATAAAGCTTTCCTGCAGGGGACGGGGCGCGGTCTTGAGCTTGGTTTTACCCTCGTCGGTAAGCACCGCATGCACTTTGCGTTTGTCGGTCTGGCTGCGTTCCCGGCGCACCAGCTGTTTCTGCTCCAGTCGATCGATGATGGTGGTGGCGGTGGCCTGGCTCATGTTGGTGGCCTGGGCCAGCTTGCGCATGGTGATGTCGCCGTGCTCGTTGATCGCCTGCATCAGCAGCAGCTGTGGGCCGGTCAGGCCGGAAACCTTGCTGAGCTGCCGGGAGTGGAGGTCGATGGCGCGGATGATCTGGCGTAGTGCCACCAGCACTTCTTCATGTTTTTCCAAGGTCTTCCTGCCGATGGGGCTTGCTGGATTTGCGCGCACCATAGCGTAAAACGGCAGCAGGGGAAAGCCCCGTTGAACCCAAAGGGAACTTTCGCGGGCGGTGACTGGGACTGGCCGGCAATTGTATGTACAATTGCAACCATCGCAGGAGGCCATGTGACCCAATCAACCCCCCTTTACCAGCAGATCAAGCAGCATATTCTCGAACGCATCCAGTCCGGGGAATATCCGCTGCACCAGCAGATCCCGCCCGAGCAGGAGCTGGCCGGGCAGTTCGGCGTCAGCCGGATGACGGCCCACAAGGCCATTCGCGATCTGGTGCAGGAAGGTTATCTGATGCGTCGGGCCGGGCTGGGCACTTTCGTTACCGAGCCCAAGGCCGAGTCACCCCTGGCGGATATCAACAATATTGCCGACGAGGTACGCCTGCGGGGTCATGCATACGGCAATCGGGTGTTGCAGCTGGAGAGTATCCGTGCAAACGAGGAAATTGCCCTGCAGATGGGCATGCGGCTCAACGCCCGGGTGTTCCATTCGGTGATAGTGCACCTGGAAAACCAGGTGCCTATCCAGGTGGAGGAGCGCTTCGTCAACCCGGTGCTGGCTCCCGGTTACCTGGAGTGCGATTTCGGCCGCATGACCCCCAATGCCTACTTGGTGCAGCACTGCCCGCTGTCGGATCTGGAGCATATCGTCGAGGCGCGCCTGGCGCCGGCACAGGTGTGTGACTGGCTGCAAATAGGGCCCGAAGAGCCCTGCCTGCTGGTGACCCGGCGCACCTGGTCATTGCATCAGCTGGTGAGTTTTGCCCGGTTGTGGCATCCGGGCAACAAATACAAGCTGCGTTCCACCCTCAAGCTGGACTGAGCGCCAGCCCGGCATTCCGCTTGATGGCAACGTTGTCTGTACTACTTGTGTGAGTCGGCCAAAGGGCCAACTCCGCCGACTCGCGTGAATACTTCCCATCTACGCTCGCATATGCCGGATAACGACGGTGCTAGGCGCTTCACTCCCCCTAGCATATGACGGTCGGCGGAACCGCCGCACCCTGGTACGGGCGTTGCTTTTTTAAGCGAGTCTGAGGGTTTGCCGGCAGTATGGAGTGCCATGCTGGTATTAGGGTTGCGGGCCAGGGCCGGAGGGCCGGAATTACAATACTTCCCGCTTCCCGCCTGGGTTAGCGCCACTGGGTCAGTTGCAGATCCAGGCTGTTCTTGCCGTCGGTCAACTGGATGTCCGATTCCTGCAGGGTGGCGAAGAGGTCGATGCTGCGGGTGCAGAGGTCGGCCAGCCGGGCCGGCTGAGGATCGGCCAGGTGGTAAATTTCGAGCCGCGGCAGCTGTCCCAGCTCTATCTGATGCTTGTTCCACCACTCCAGGGCGCTGCGCCCGCCATAGCTGTACACCACCACCCGCTCGGCCTTGGACAGTGCCTGCTTGATGCGCTTGACGCTGGGCTCACCCAGCTCCACCCACAGCAGGATACGGCCGTCCGGTGCTTTCTGCCACAGCTCGGGCTCGTCATCGGTACTCAACCCTTTGGTAAAACCCAGGTCTTCATCGGCGTGGCGCATAAAAGCCAGCAAGCGTACCATCAGCCGGGTTTCGGTTTCCGAGGGGTGTCGGGCCACGGTCAGGCTGTGCTCCTGGTAGTAGTGGCGGTGCAGATCGCTGATATTCAGGCGGACTTTGTGCAGGGTGGCGGTCAGGGCCATGGTGCTGTCTCAAATGGAAAAGCGTCATCTTAACGGCAAGCCGGGGCGGTATCCAGCCCGACGCGCTCCGGGCGTCGTCGGGCCGGCACCGGATCAGGGGGCGATCAGCATGGCGACCGGGATGGCCAGCAGCAGGCTGAGGAAGGCGCGGATAAACCACACCAGCACCAGGGTGCCCACCTTGAGCGGGATGCGGGTCGCCAGTATGCAGGGAATCGAGGCCGAGAAGAACAGCACCGAAGACACGCACACCACACCGGCGGCGAAGCGGGCCACGAAGTCGGCCTCGGCCATCAGCAGCGCCGGCAGGAACATCTCCGCCAGCCCCGAAGCGGTGGCCTTGGCAAGCAGCATGCCGTCATCCAGCCCCCACAGCCAGGTCACCGGGTAGAACAGGTAGCCGAGCCAGTCGAACAGCGGAGTGTATTTGGCCACCAGCAGGCCGATCAGTCCCACCGACATGATGGACGGCAGTATGCTGATGGTCATCACCAGGCCGTCCTTGAAATTGTCGATCACGTTGCGGCCGAGTGACGGTGCCTGCTCGGCTACCTCCATCCCGTTCTGCCAGGCGGTGGCCAGGCGGTTGCCGGGCTCGCCTTCCGGCTCGCGGTGTGCGGCGCTGTTGTCCATGCGGGAGAGGGGCGGCAGCCGCACCGTGATGGCGGTGACCACGAAGGTGATCAGCAGGGTCAGCCAGAAGTACTGGTTCCAGATCTCCATCAGCCCCAGGGTCTTGGCGACGATGATCATGAAGGTGGCGGAGACGGTGGAGAAGCCGGTGGCGATGATGGCCGCTTCCCGCGCCGAATAGTGGCCCGCGCTGTACACCCGGTTGGTGATCAGCAGGCCGATGGAATAGCTGCCTACGAAGGAGGCCACCGCATCGATGGCCGAGCGGCCCGGGGTACGCCAGATCGGCTGCATCAGCTTCTGCACCAGGATGCCGATGGCCTCGAGCAGGCCGTAGCCCACCAGGAAAGCCAGGAATACCGAGCCGATGGGCACGATCAGCCCCACCGAGATCACCAGCTTATTGAACAGGAAGGGCAGCATGTCCGGCGCCTGCAGCGCCGCCGGGCCCAGCCCGGTGAGTGCCATCAGGCCCGCCGCCACCCCCAGCCATTTCAGCACCAGGAACACCCGGTCGGTCGGGCTCTGCTTCCAGCGGCCGGTGGCCAGCGGATAAATGGCCCCTGCCACTATCATCCCCATGGCATACCAGCCGGCGCCGGTTTCGCCCAGCGCGGCGCGCAGCCAGCCCACCATGTGATCCAGCGGTATGCTGGTCTTACCCTGCAGACTGATGGGGATAAAGAAAATAAAGATGCCGATGGCGCTCAGGCCCAGCAGCCGACCGATGGCCTTGCCCTGGGGCCGGGATTGCTCCGTAACTTGGTGCATGAGGTGACCTCCGTGTGAATGACGTTTAATGTATATACAAAAATACGCCTAATGTTAATCGATTGTCTATTTTTTATGTGATAACGATCGATAAATCCGGGTTTTTTATCGATTGATACTTGCCAAAGGGCGGGTGAAGGTTTAAATGTATATACAAATAGCGATTCAAGGAACCAGTCATGCCACAGTCATCTCACCGCCTCTGGGTCAATGCCACCCTGTTCGACGGCCTCGATGCCGCCGCCGAGCCCATGGCGGTGGCGGTTAAGGATGGCCGCATCGCCTGGCTGAAACCCATGAGCGCACTGAGCGAGGCCGACCACGCCGGGTTCGAGCTGGTCGATGCCGAAGGCCGGCTGCTGACTCCGGGGCTGGTGGACTGCCATACCCACCTGGTGTACGGCGGCAACCGGGCCGGGGAGTTCGAGGCCCGGCTCGAAGGCAAGAGCTATGAAGAGATCGCCCGCGCCGGCGGCGGCATCCTCAGCACGGTGCGGGCCACCCGCGCCGCCTCGGAGGAGGAGCTGTTCGCCGCCGCCCGGCCGCGCCTCGAGGCGCTGATGGTGGACGGGGTGACCACGGTCGAGATCAAGTCCGGCTACGGCCTGGATGTGGAAAACGAGCTCAAGATGCTGCGAGTGGCGCGTCACCTGGGGCGCGTGCTCAGGGTGCGGGTGGTCACCACCCTGCTGGGCGCCCACGCCCTGCCGCCGGAATATAAAGACGATGCCGACGGCTATATCGAGCTGGTGTGCAGCCGGATGATCCCGGCCGCCGCCGCCGAAAGGCTGGCCGACGCGGTGGACGTATTCTGCGAGAAGATTGCTTTCTCGGTCGCCCAGTGCGAGCGGGTCTATGCCGCCGCCAAGGCCCATGGCCTCGCCATCAAAGGCCATACCGAGCAGCTGTCCAACCTGGGCGGCAGCGCCGCCGCCGCCCGCGCCGGGGCGCTGTCGGTGGATCATGTGGAATACCTGGACGAGGCGGGGGTAAAGGCCCTGGCCGAGGCCGGCACCGTCGCCACCCTGCTGCCCGGTGCCTTTTATATGCTGCGTGAAACAACAGTGCCGCCCATCGAACTGCTGCGCCGCCACGGGGTGCCCATGGCCCTGGCCACCGACGCCAACCCCGGCACCTCGCCCATCTTCAGCCTGAAACTGATGCTGAACATGGCCTGCACCCTGTTCCGCCTGACCCCGGTGGAAGCCCTGCGCGGGGTCACCGCACAGGGCGCTCGGGCCTTGGGGTTGCAGCGCGAGTGTGGCCGCATTGCCCCGGGTCTGGCGGCGGATCTGTGCCTGTGGGATACCGACAATTACGCCGAGCTGGCCTACAGCGTGGGCCTGCCCCGGCTCGTTCAACGCATCGTAGCGGGAGAGCCTGCATGAAGACTGACATGACCCCCTGGAGCGGCCGGGTCGATCCCGAGCCCGACACCCATCGCTGGCACCAGCAGGTGCAGCCGCTGGAACAGGCCCGGGCCCCGGGCGCCGTGCTGATCGGCTTTGGCTGTGACGAAGGGGTGCGCCGCAACCAGGGCCGCGTCGGTGCCGCCAAGGGCCCGGCGGCCATGCGCAAGATGCTGGGCAGCCTGGCCTGGCACCAGGGCACGGCCGTGTTCGACGCCGGCGACGTGGTCTGCCAAGGCGAGGATCTGGAAGGAGCTCACCAGGCCCTGTCCACCCGGGTGAGCGAGGCGCTGGACCTGGGGCATTTCCCCATCGTCATGGGCGGTGGCCACGAGGTGGCCTTCGGCTCCTGGCTGGGACTGGCCGGGCATCTGGCGCCACGTGAGCAGAGCCCGCGCATCGGCATCATCAATTTCGACGCCCACTTCGATCTGCGCGATCCCAGCTTCGTGGTGTCGTCCGGCACCCCCTTTGCCCAGATTGCACAACAGTCCGAACAGCGCGGCTGGCCCTTCCAGTATGCCTGCCTGGGGGTAAGCCGGGCCGCCAATACCCAAAACCTGTTCCGGCGCGCCGAGGCGCTCGGGGTGCTGGTGTGGGAAGACAGGGCCATGACGGCGGCGACTCTGCCCCGGCTGCAGCAGGAGGTGGCGGACTTTATCGGTCGCTGCGACCACCTCTACCTGACCATCGACATCGATGTGTTCCCTGCCGCCCAGGCACCCGGCGTAAGTGCGCCGGCGGCCCGGGGGGTGGGGCTGGATTTGATTGAACCCGTAATTGAACAGATCAAGGCCAGTGGCAAGCTCCGGCTCGCCGATTTGGCCGAGCTCAACCCCGAGTATGACGTGGATGGCCACACGGCCAGGCTGGCGGCTCGGTTGATTCATACTTTGACACTGTAAAGAGGGAAACCCACATGTCACAACAAAACGATCGTCACGCTCCTGGCCGTGTTATCAAGGCGCCCACCGGCGTCAACAAGGTGTGCAAAAGCTGGCTGACCGAAGCCGCCTACCGCATGCTGCACAACAACCTGCACCCGGACGTGGCCGAGCGCCCCGAGGATCTGGTGGTGTACGGCGGCATCGGCCGCGCCGCCCGCAACTGGCCTTGCTTCGATCGCATCGTCGACGTACTCAAGCGGCTGGAAGACGACGAGACCCTGCTGATCCAGTCCGGCAAGCCGGTGGGCGTGTTCAAGACCCACGCCGATGCGCCGCGGGTGCTGCTGGCCAACTCCAACCTGGTGCCGGCCTGGGCCAACTGGGAACATTTCAACGAGCTGGATAAGAAAGGCCTGATGATGTACGGCCAGATGACCGCCGGCTCCTGGATCTACATCGGCTCCCAGGGCATCGTCCAGGGCACCTACGAGACCTTCGTCGAGGCCGGTCGCCAGCATTATGACGGCAGCCTCAAGGGCCGCTGGATCCTCACCGCCGGCCTGGGTGGCATGGGCGGCGCCCAGCCCCTGGCGGCGACCCTGGCCGGTGCCTGCTCGCTGAACATCGAGTGCCAGCAAGCCAGCATCGACTTCCGCCTGCGTACCCGCTACCTGGACGAGCAGGCCGAGAGCCTGGATGATGCCCTGGCCCGTATCGAGCGCTACACCGCCGAGGGCAAGGCGATCTCCATCGGCCTGTGCGCCAATGCCGCCGATGTGCTGCCCGAACTGGTCAGGCGCGGCGTACGCCCGGATATGGTCACCGACCAGACCAGCGCCCACGACCCGCTGCACGGCTACCTGCCCCAGGGCTGGAGCTGGGAGGAGTACGTGGTTCGCGGCAAGACCCAGCCCGAGGCCACCGTCAAGGCCGCCAAGCAGTCCATGGCGGTACATGTGCAGGCCATGCTCGACTTCCAGCAGATGGGCGTGCCCACCTTCGACTACGGCAACAACATCCGCCAGATGGCGCTGGAAGAGGGGGTCAAGAATGCCTTCGACTTCCCCGGCTTCGTCCCGGCCTATATCCGTCCGCTGTTCTGCCAGGGCATAGGTCCCTTCCGCTGGGTGGCCTTGTCCGGCGATCCGGAGGACATCTACAAGACCGACGCCAAGGTGAAGGAGTTGATCCCCGACAACCCGCACCTGCACAACTGGCTGGACATGGCGCGCGAGCGTATCAGCTTCCAGGGCCTGCCCGCCCGTATCTGCTGGGTCGGCCTGAAAGACCGTGCCCGCCTGGGCCTGGCCTTCAACGAGATGGTCAAGAATGGCGAACTGAAGGCGCCCATCGTGATCGGCCGTGACCACCTGGACTCCGGCTCCGTCGCCAGCCCCAACCGGGAAACCGAGGCGATGATGGACGGCTCCGATGCCGTCTCCGACTGGCCGCTGCTGAACGCCCTGCTCAACACCGCCGGTGGTGCCACCTGGGTATCCCTGCACCACGGTGGTGGGGTCGGCATGGGGTTCAGCCAGCACTCGGGCGTGGTGATCGTGGCCGACGGTACCGACGCCGCCGCCGCGCGCCTGGGCCGGGTGCTGCGTAACGACCCGGGCACCGGGGTGATGCGCCACGCCGACGCGGGTTATGATATCGCCATCGACTGCGCCCGTGACAACGGCCTGGATCTGCCCATGGTGAACGATCGCTGACATTAGCGACCCTTAAGTAAAGAAGGGGTCGATGCCGGTTGTTATCCCGGCGTCGGCTCCCGTTCTGGCTTTCGATGTAGTGTCGACAAGGAAGGAAAGATGTCTGTCAACGGAAAAAAAAGCCTGAATGCCGGTGTATTTGTGCCGGCGTTCGCGATCGTTCTCATCGCCGTGGCAGTGGGACTGATCAACAACGAGTTATTGGTAAAAATAGCCAAGGATATTTTCTACTTTTCACTGTCGGATTTTGCCTGGCTCTACCAGTTGCTGGCGGTATCGGCATTGGGAGTCGTGGCTTATATTTTCTTCTCCAAGGCTGGCAATATCCGCTTGGGGGGAGCCAATGCCAAGCCGACGTTCTCGATGGCGACCACCTTCGCCATGGCGCTGACCGGCGGTATCGCAACCGGTGTCGTGACCTATTCGGTAAACGAGCCCATTATTTATATGGGCAATATCTACGGGGAAATCGCCAACCAGTCGTTTGCCGCCAATACCGGTGAAGCCGCCATCTTTGCGATTGCCCGAAGTTTCCATAACTGGAGCTTTATTCCCTACGCCATCTATTCCATCGTCGGCCTGATGATCGGCTATATGCACTACAACCGGAAGAAAGACTTCTCCATCGCCTCGACGATTTCTCCGGTGATAGGAAGTCACGAGCGCAAGCCGGCGGTGCGTTCCCTAATCGATATTATTTCCGTACTGGCCATTGCTTTGGGTCTGGCTTCCTCGTTGGGCGCCGGCCTGGCGCTGATCGGCTCTGGGATTGAAGCCGAATACGGTATCAAGTCGAGCCCGACCACCTGGCTTGTCCTGACCCTGCTCATCTCCGCCATTTTTATCACCTCGGCCTTGTCCGGGCTCAAGCGCGGCATTCGTTTCCTGTCATCGGTCAACGCCTACATCTTCTATGGTTTTATGGTCATACTGCTGCTGGTCGGTCCCGTGAGCTATATCTTCAGCCTGTCGGTGACCAGCATCGGCTACTGGCTGGACAACTTCTTCCTGTGGGCGTTCGATACCAAAGAGTCCGGGGGCGAAGCCCTGGTCACTTGGTGGACCATGTACGACTGGTCAATCTGGATCGCTTATGCTCCCCTGATGGGCCTGTTCCTGGCGCGTATTTCCTACGGCCGGACGCTGCGCGAGTTTCTGATCATCAACTGGATTCTGCCTTCGGTATTCGGCATGCTCTGGTTCGCCATCTGGGGCGGCTCCGCCATCAAGTGGCAACTGGACGGTACCCTGGATCTGGTCAAGGTGGTCACCGAGAATGGTGCCGTCTCGGGACTGTGGGGCTTCCTGCAGCATCTGCCGTTCTCCGGCGTGCTGGTCCCCTTGGCCATCTTTACGTTGATCATTTCCTTCGCCACCGCCGCCGACTCCATGTCGTCCACCATCGCGACCATCTGTACCAAGAACATCAGTGCAGACGAGGAGTCGCCCAAGGCGCAGAAGATCATCTGGGGACTGTCCATCGGCGCCATCGCCTATATCATGGTGGCCTTCGGCGGTGGTGCCCAGGGCGTCGACGGCATCAAGTTCCTCGCCGCCGCCGGTGGTTTCTCGGTCCTGTTCCTGTTCGTACTTATCGTGGCGTCCGGCGCCCGGGTGTTTATCACCAAGAAGGAGTGCGCCGATGAAGTGCCGTCCGCGTCCAGCCTGAAGGCGGAGGTCGTCAATGACTAAGCTGTATCCCCCCGTGATGATTGCAGACCAGGATCTGGGGTGGCAGGAGGTGGTAAGGGTAGCCCGCTTCGGTGCCCGGCTCTCGCTGTCGGATGGTGCCTGGAGCCGGGTTGCGGATGCGCGCGCCGCGGTCGAGGCCTTTGCCGACTCCGGACGGCCTTACTATGGCATCAATACCGGTCTGGGCGCCCTGTGCGACGTGGTGCTTGAGCGTAACCAGTTGCAGAAGCTTTCCTGGCACACGCTGATGAGCCACTCCTGTGGCATCGGTGCCCCCCTCCGCAGCGAACAGGTTCGCGCCATCATGTGCTGTGCCGTCATCAACTACAGCCATGGCTGTTCCGGGGTCAGCCCAGGAGTCGTCGAAGGCCTGTTACGTCTGTTGAACGAAGGCATAGCTCCCCTGGTGCCGGCCCAGGGTTCTGTCGGTTATCTCAGCCATATGGCCCATATCGGCCTGGCGCTGCTGGGGCAGGGGAAAGTCGAGTTTCGTGGCCGGCGACAGCCAGCACAGCAGGCGCTGGATGACATCGGCATGGCGCCGGTAGTACTCGGTCCCAAAGACGGGCTCTGCCTGGTCAACGGTACCCCGGCCATGACCGGTCTGGCCTGCCTGACCCTGGCGGATACGGCCAGGCTCGCCGCCTGGGCCGATGTGATCGGGGCCATGAGTTTTGAAGCCCTGCGGGGCCAGTTGGATGCCCTGTCGCCGGCGGTGACCCGGCGCAAGCGACACCGGGGTGTCGACCGTAGCGGCGAAAACCTGCGTCAGTTGCTGCAGGACAGCCAGGTACTGGCTGGTTGCCAGGGAGAGCATCTGCAGGATGCGCTGAGCCTGAGATCCATTCCCCAGGTGCATGGCGCTTGCCGCGATCAGTTCGAGCACGCCGCCGCCCAGGTTGACGCCGAGCTGAACTCGGCGACCGACAACCCCCTGGTGATCAGAGGCGAGCAGGGATATCGGGTGATATCCCAAGCCAACCCCCACGGCGAGTCGGTAGCGATGGCCTGTGACCTGCTGGCTATCGCCGTGTGCGAGTGGAGTTCGATCTCTGAAAGGCGCAGCTATCGCCTGGTCACGCCCCAGGCTAATAAGCTGCCGCCATTCCTGACCCGCGGCAGTGGGGTCAAGTCGGGCATGATGATCGCACAATATTCGGCTGCGTCACTGGTGGCCGATAACAAGCGCCTGGCTCAGCCGGCGGTGACCGACAACTTCCTGACTTCCGGATTGCAGGAAGATCATCTGAGCCTGGGCGAAAGCAGCGCCTTGAAGCTCGACAAGGCCCTGGATAATGCCTTCCATGTGTTGGCGATTGAATTTTTGCTTGCAGGGCAAGCATTCGATTTTATTGAAGAAAAACTGTTTGGTCTCGGCACCGGCCTGGCCTGGCGGCTGCTGAGAGAGCGGGTTGCTTTCTATGAAGAAGAACACTCGCTCCAGTTAGATATTTGCGCAACTTACCAGTTGCTGCGAGAGCAACAATCGTTGGCGCCCCTGTGCCAGCTGTTTCCTCAACTCGATGCCTGAGGTAGTCACCTTATGTCAAACCTTGTAATCAACCCCGGAAAAATGACCCTGGCACAGATGCGCCAGGCCTATGAGCTGCCGGTCCGGCTTGCGCTGGATCCGAGCACCCATGGTGCCATCCAGGCGTCGGTCGACTGCGTCAACCGCATGGTGGCTGAAGACCGCACCGTGTACGGCATCAACACCGGGTTCGGCCTGCTGGCCAATACCCGTATCAAGCCGGAAGATCTGGAAACCCTGCAGCGCTCGCTGGTGCTGTCCCACGCCACCGGCCTTGGGGATCTTATCAGCGACGAGCTGGTGCGGCTCATCATGGTGCTCAAGATCAACAGCCTGGCCCGCGGCTACTCCGGCATCCGCCTGGAGGTGCTGGAGGCGCTGATGGCGCTGGTCAACCACGGCGTCTACCCCTGCATTCCCGCCAAGGGTTCGGTGGGAGCTTCCGGCGACCTGGCGCCCCTGGCGCACATGAGCTGCGTGTTGCTGGGTGAGGGCCATGCCCGTTACCAGGGCGAGGTCATCAGCGCCGGCGTGGCGCTGGAGATTGCCGGCCTGAAGCCCATGGGCCTGGCGCCGAAGGAAGGCCTGGCGCTGCTGAACGGCACCCAGGTGTCCACCGCCTTCGCCCTGCGCGGCCTGTTCGAGGCGGAAGATCTGTTCGCCAGCGCCGTGGTGGTGGGCGGGCTGACGGTGGAAGCCACCCTCAGCTCCCGTCGGCCCTTCGATGCCCGCATCCATGAGGTGCGCGGCCAGCAGGGCCAGATCGATGCCGCCGCCGCCTACCGCCATGTGCTGGGCGAGCAGAGCGATATCAGCAAGACCCATGTGAATTGTGCCAAGGTGCAGGATCCCTATTCCCTGCGCTGCCAGCCCCAGGTGATGGGCGCCTGCCTGACCCAGTTGCGCCAGGCCGCCGAGGTGCTGCTGATCGAGGGTAACGCGGTGTCCGACAACCCGCTGGTGTTCGCCGAAGACAACGACGTCATTTCCGGCGGCAATTTCCACGCCGAGCCGGTGGCCATGGCAGCGGACAATCTCGCCCTAGTCATCGCCGAAATCGGTTCCTTGAGCGAGCGGCGGGTGTCGCTGATGATGGATACCCATATGTCCGGCTTGCCGCCCTTCCTGGTGGAAAACGGCGGCGTCAACTCCGGCTTTATGATAGCCCAGGTGACCGCCGCGGCCCTGGCCTCCGACAATAAGGCGCTGGCTCATCCCCATTCGGTGGACTCGCTGCCCACTTCCGCCAACCAGGAAGACCATGTTTCCATGGCGCCCAACGGCGGTCGCCGGCTGTGGGGCATGGTGGAAAACAGCCGGGGCGTGCTGGCCATCGAATGGCTGGCGGCCTGCCAGGGCCTGGATTTCCGCGGCGGACTCAAGACCACGCCGGTGCTGGAGCTGGCGCGCCAGACCCTGCGCGAGCAGGTGAGCTACTACGACAAGGACCGCTTCTTCGCCCCCGATATCGAGCGGGCCGACGCCCTGCTCAAGGCGGGTACCCTGAGCCGCCTGGTCCTGTCGGACCTGCTGCCCAGCCACTGAGCACGACTCCGCTTGCGGGGAACTTGACAGGGCTGCCGCGGCAGCCCTGTTTTTTTATCCAGTGACGGCATGCTACACTCGCCGCCTTTCTCAGCCCGGGAGCGGTCGATGGCGGATTTCAGAACCCATATTCAGGTGGCATCGGTGGCCAGCGGCCTGCTGGCCGGCGCCATGCTATGGGCCCAGCAGGTGACCCTGGCGGAGGGGCTGCTGTTGTGGCTGGCGGGCACCCTGGGCGGCATTCTGCCGGATATCGACGCCGACAGCTCGCGCTCCATCCGCATCATCTTCCGATTGTTCGGCATACTGGGAGCCCTGCTGGTGCTGCTCTATGGCCAGGAGCGGCTGCCGCTCACCGATACCCTGGTGCTGGGTGCCCTTGCCTACGGCATCATCCGCTACCCCTTGTGCTGGGTCTTCGCCCGTTTTACCGTGCACCGGGGCATACTGCATTCGCTGCTGGCCAACGGGGTCTTTGCCCTGGCCGTGGTGGTGATATGTTATCGGTTGTTTGGCGCAGCGCCGACGCTGGCTTGGGAAACCGGGGCCTTTGTGTTTATCGGCGCCTTTATCCACCTGCTGCTGGACGAGCTGTACAGTATCGATCTGGAAGGGCGGCGTATCAAAAAGTCCTTCGGCACAGCGCTGAAGATTACCGAGTGGCGTGCCCCGCTGCCCAACCTGTTGCTGTTGTCCCTGCTGGCGGGCGGCTGGTGGCTGGCACCGAGCGCTCCTTCCTGGATCCTGGTGTTGCAGCGGCTATTGCCGCTTTCCCACATCTGATAAGATAGCGCCGCTGGCAAGCCCTGCCGCCTCCGATCACAAGTACAATAACCACCGGGGCCGACTTCCAGTACAGGTTCAACATTCCACACACAGGACACAAGTGATGAGTCTTGCAGACAAGGTATTGGCCGTTAACAACGACCTCCCGATCCGTACCAAGCAACCGGTGCACAGTGGCAAGGTGCGCTCCGTCTACTGGCTGACCGAAGAAGACAGCCGCCGCCTGATCCGGGAAAAAGGCTACAACGTGGCCGACGACGCGCCCCTGGCGATCATGGTGATCAGCGATCGCATCTCCGCCTTCGACTGCATCTGGCACGGGGAAGGCGGCCTCAACGGGGTGCCCGGCAAGGGGGCCGCGCTCAATGCCATCTCCAACCACTGGTTCAGGCTGTTCCGCGAGCAGGGCCTGGCCGACAGCCATATCCTCGACATCCCCCACCCCTTCGTGTGGATAGTGCAGAAGGCCACCCCGGTGAAGATCGAGGCCATCTGCCGGCAGTACATCACCGGTTCCATGTGGCGCAGCTACGCCAAGGGCGAGCGGGAATTCTGCGGTATCCGCCTGCCGGACGACCTGCAAAAAGATCAGAAACTGCCCGAACTGCTGATGACTCCCTCCACCAAGGGCATCCTCAGGGGCATTCCCGGGGTACCGGAGGCGGACGACGTCAACATCACCCGCCAGAATATCGAGGACAACTTCGTCGCCTTCAACTTCAAGAGCCGTGATGATATCGCCCGGTACGAGCGGCTGCTGAAGGAAGGCTTCGAGGTGATAAGCAAGGAGCTGGCCAAGCTTGACCAGATCTTCGTGGATACCAAGTTCGAGTTCGGCTATGTCGCCGATGCCGAAGGCAACGAGCAACTGATCTACATGGACGAGGTGGGCACTCCCGATTCGTCCCGCATCTGGGACGGCCCCGCCTGGCGGGAAGGGCGTATCGTGGAAAACTCCAAGGAGGACTTCCGCCAGGTACTGCTCAACCACTTCCCGGATCCGGATATCCTGCTCAACAAGGATCGCATGCCCGAGCGCGAGGCCCTGGCCCGGGACAACGCCCTGCCGGCCGAGGTGCTGATGGACGTGTCCCGCACCTATGTGGGCATCGCCGAGAAGATCACCGGCCAGAAACTGGCGCTGTCCGACCATCCCAAGGCGGATATCATCGCCATACTGCGCGACCAGTACGGCCTGGTGGATTAACCCTAACGAGCTGGTCAGTAAACCAAGAAACCCGGGAAATCCCGGGTTTCTTGGTGGTTGGCGGTAAAAAGCCGGCTCAGCGGGTGCCGAACACGACGATTGTCTTGCCGTGGGCGGAGATCAGGTTCTGCTCTTCCAGCATCTTCAGGATGCGGCCCACGGTTTCCCGTGAGCAGCCCACGATCTGGCCTATTTCCTGGCGGGTGATCTTGATCTGCATGCCGTCCGGGTGGGTCATGGCGTCCGGCTGGCGAGCCAGGTTCAGCAGGGTCTCGGCGATGCGGCCGGTCACGTCGAGGAAGGCCAGATCGCCCACCTTCTGGCTGGTGCTTTGCAGTCGCTTGGCCATCTGCCCCGACAGCCGCACCAGGATTTCCGGGTTCACCTGGATCAGCTGGCGAAATTTCTTGTAGGATATCTCGGCCACTTCACAGGGGGTCTTGGCCCGCACCCAGGCGGTGCGCACCGGGTTTTCGGTTTCCTCGAACAGGCCCAGTTCGCCCATAAAATCGCCCTGGTTCAGGTAGGACAGGATCATTTCCTTGCCGTCCTCGTCCTTGATCAGTACAGCGACCGAGCCTTTCACGATGTAGTAGAGGGTTTCGGCTTTCTCTCCCGCATGGATCAATGAGCTCTTTGCCGGATATTTATGAATATGGCAA
This sequence comes from Zobellella sp. DQSA1, assembly GCF_041950555.1. Lineage (GTDB taxonomy): Bacteria > Pseudomonadota > Gammaproteobacteria > Enterobacterales > Aeromonadaceae > Oceanimonas. The sequence goes on along the minus strand of NZ_CP169531.1, from coordinate 3,315,896 downwards.
TGTGACAAAAACCATTCCAGGGTAGGGTCACTTTGGGACTTGCCAATAACCATGAACTTTCCTCTTGATTGACTCGGGCGGAACGCCGGCAAGCAGGCTGCCTTGCCATACTCCGTAGATAGTCCGCTAGCATAAAAGGCTTACGTCCTACCATCAAGAGCCTTGGGGTTTTTATCCCGCTCGTCGGCTCCCGGCCAATAGGATAATATGCGGTTTTTTATGTGAGAGGTGCTATGAAAGCCAAAGTTAGCTGGTTGGAAGGGATGTGTTTCGAAGGGGTATCCGAGTCCGGGCACAGGATAGTGCTGGACGGCACCAACCCGGGGCAGGGGCCCAGCCCGATGGAGGCGGTACTGCTGGGGGCCGGTGGTTGCAGTGCCATCGATGTGGTGTCCATCCTGGAGAAAGGACGTCAGCAGGTGACCGGTTGTGAGGTGGAGCTGGATGCGGATCGGGCCGAAAACCCACCCCGGGTCTTCACCCGTATCCGGCTGCATTTCGTGGTGACCGGCCAGGCGCTTCCCGAGAAGCAGGTGGCCCGGGCGGTGGAGCTGTCCATGGACAAGTACTGCTCGGTCATGAAGATGCTGGAAAAGGCGGTGGAGGTCTCTTCTTCCTTCGAGATCCGCGCCGCCTGAGTCGCCCCGAGCGGGAGCCGGCGGCGTTGGCCCTCTGGCCGACTACCTGGGCGATAACAGGCAAAGACCATCATCCTATTTTTAGTTAGACATGCATCTTTCAGTGCTGCGGTTTAATCGCCGTCATCCCCGCGAAGGCGGAGAGCCATGGCCGTTTGCACCAGACTCCCGTTTTCGTGGGAGTGACCACAGAGTCATTTGAAGATCTGTCGGCTGTCTGCAGGCCCGGTAGCCATACCGGGCCCGAGACTCTTCAGCGGATCTTGCCGGTTTCCAGCAACTGCTCGAGCATGGGCCGGAGGATCAGCTCCATGGCGAAGCCCATCTTGCCGCCGGGCACCACTATGGTGTTGCGCCGGGACATGAAGGAGCCGTCGATCATCGCCAGCAGGTAAGGGAAGTCCACGTTCTTGATGCCGCGAAAGCGGATCACCATCATGCTCTCGTCCAGGGTAGGGATGATCTTGGCGCTGAAGGGATTGGAGGTGTCCACCGTCGGCACCCGCTGGAAGTTGATATGAGTGCGGGAAAACTGGGGGGTGATGTAGTTGATGTAGTCTTCCATCGAACGGACGATGGAGTCGGTGACCGCTTCCCGGGAGTGGCCGCGCTCGGCGGTATCGCGGATCAGCTTTTGGATCCATTCCAGGTTGACGATGGGCACCATGCCCACCAGCAGATCCACGTGCTGGGCCACGTTCTGATCCTCGGTGACCACGCCGCCGTGCAGCCCTTCATAAAACAGCAGGTTGGTGTCTTCCGGCAGTTGCTGCCAAGGGGTGAAGGTGCCCGGCATCTGGTTGAAGGGCACCGCTTCGTCGAAGGTGTGCAGGTAGCGGCGGAACTGGCCGGTGCCGGTGTTGCCATATTCCTTGAAAAACTGCTCCAGCAGTTCGAAATCGTTGGCTTCGGGGCCGAAATAGCTGATGTGGCGGCCCTGCTCCCGGGCACGGCGGATGGCCACGTCCATCTCCGGCCGGGTGTAACGGTGGAAGCTGTCGCCTTCGAGCACGGCAGCCTTGACCCCGAGCTGGGCGAACATGGACTGGAACACATCGGTGGACGTTGAAGTGCCGGCACCCGAGGAGCCGGTAACCGCAATAATGGGGTGCTTGGCAGACATAACGAAACCTGAAATTGATTAAACTGTGAATGTTTATACGCAGAGGCCCGGGGGCAGGTCAAGGTCTGTGATGAAACTGGGCCGCCGGTACTATGTTGACGCTTTCGTGCAGCTCGCTGTAGACGATGACCGCATCTCCACATTTAAGTTGCTGTTTAACCTGAATAACTTTTTCTTCGAGTGAGATGTCCTGCTCACCGTACTCGGTGCCTTCCTGCAATACGAAATGCTCGATCAGGCTGTCGAGGGTTTCTTTGGCCAGTTCGTTGAAGGGAATAATCATGCTTGCTCCTGATAGGGGGGCCAGTGTTCCGCCAGCCAGTCGGGAACCCGTTGCTCGAGCCAGTAACGGGGTCGCCAGGGCCGGCCATGGATAAAGCCGACATGACCGCCGCTGCGGCTCAGTTCATAGGTGACCGACGGTGGCAGATGGCTGGCGTCGGGGATGACCGCCTCGTTCATAAAGGGATCGTCGGCGGCGTGGATCACCAGGGTGGGAGTACCGATGGCTGCCAGTTTATAGAGACCGGAACAGCGCCGGTAATAATCCTCGGCATCGTCGAAACCATGCAAGGGGGCGGTAACGACGTCGTCGAATTCGCGCAGGCTGCGGATGGCTGCCAGGTTGCCCTGCCACTGGTGGCGGGGGTGGCGACTCAGCCGTTGCTGCCAGTTGTGCTTCATCCGCCCCAACAGGTAATGCTGGTAGACGCGGGAAAAGCCCCGGTTGATGCGATCGGCGCAGGCCGACAGTTGCAGGGGGGCGGAGATCACCGTGGCGGCGCAGAGCGGGTTGCGCGGATGGGCCGCCAGATAGTTGACCAGCATGTTGCCGCCGAGGGAATAACCGATGGCCGCCATGGGGCGCTCGGGATAACGCCGGCGCAGCCGTTCCAGTACGTAGTGGGGATCCTCGATGGCCCCCGAGTGGTAGGCCTGCAGGTAGCGGTTGGGCTCACCACTGCAGCCGCGAAAGTGCATCAAGACCGCTTGCCAGCCGCGTTGCTGCAAGGCCGCCATCATCCCCCTGGCGTAATGGGATTCGACACACCCTTCCAGGCCGTGAAACAGCACCACCAGTGGGCGTCGGTCGTCTTGCCGGGGCAGGGCCCAGGCCAGGTCGACAAAGTCGCCGTCCGGCAGCTCCAGCCGTTCGCGACGGTAACCGATGCGAACACGATGAAGATACTTGGCCAGTATGGTCTGCACATGGGGGTTGCTTGCCCACCAGGGAGAGGTGAATCGGCTGGGGTGGATCATAATTTCCTGTGATTGCTCCGGGTTGGCCGGCTGAACCGGGACATAGTCCATAGCGACAAAACCATAGACCGATAAAATACTGGGCGCTGTGCATAAAATCGAGTAAAACAATGTTCTTCTCTAATTGTTATCTGCTGCGGACATCATGGATCTTGCCCTGCTCGGCCCGGTGGCCGGTTTTGCCCTGGCCACCTGCGGTACGCCCGGCCCCAACAACATGCTGCTGACCAGTTCCGGTACCCGTTTCGGCTACCGGCCCACGCTGAAACTGCTGCTGGGCATCATGCTTGGCCTGCAAAGCCTGATGCTGCTCACCGCCCTGGGGCTGGGCCAGCTGTTCATGCTGTGGCCGGTACTGCAATGGGGCCTCAAGATTGCCGGCAGCCTCTACCTGCTTTGGCTGGCGTTCAGGATTGGCAGTGCGCCGCCCCCCGGGCAAGGGGAGGGCGAGCGTGGCATGCGCTGGCATCAGGGCGCCCTGTTCCAGTTTCTCAACCCCAAGTCCTGGCTGATGGCGATTTCGGCGATCAGCGGCTTTACCCTGGCCGGTGAACAGTACTGGCCGTCGGCGGTGCTGGTGTTGGTGGTCTTTCTGTTTTTCGGGGTGGTCACCGGCCATGTCTGGGCTCTGTTCGGCATGCATGTGCGCCGCTGGCTGCATACGGCCGGAGATTGGCGGCGTTTTAACCTGGTGATGGCGATATTGACCGCAGCCAGCGTACTGATGATTTGGCGCTGAGCCGGTTTTTGCGCTTAATCATTAGAGTTTGCGGCCAAAGGGTGTAGAATCTGGGCGTTTTTTGTCCCTAGACCAAGGCTGTCATGGTTTCAGACACAGATATTTTCAAAGACATTCGTCCCTACCAGGATGATGAAGTGGCGGCGGCCATTCAACGGCTGATCCGTGATGACGAGTTTATCGGCGCCATCGCCAAGTACCGCTTTTCCACCCCTTCCCGTCTGGGCGGCGCCTTTATCAAGGCGCTGATCCGGCTGTACCTCGGCTGGCGCTGGCGCAATGTCAGCAGCATTCGTCAGGTACAGCTGGAAGTGGCGACCTATATGGAAAAGATGATCGCGGGTACCACTTCCGGTGTAACCTATAGCGGGTTGGAGCAGCTCAAGCCGGGGGTGGGTTACCTGTTTATTTCCAACCACAGGGACATTGCCCTGGATCCGGCTTTCGTCAACTGGGGCCTGCACAGTCATGGCCTCGATACGGTGCGCATCGCCATCGGCGACAACCTGCTGCGCAAGCCTTGCGCTACCGAGCTGATGAAGCTGAACAAGAGCTTTATCGTCAAACGCTCGGCCAAGGGGCCGCGGGAAATGATGAAGGCGTTCACCGAGTTATCCGCCTACCTGCGGCACTCCATCGACGATGGTCATTCCATCTGGATCGCCCAGAAAGAAGGGCGGGCCAAGGATGGAGACGACAAGACAGATCCGGCCATCCTCAAGATGTTCTATATGGAAGGCAAACGGCAGAAAGTCTCGTTCAGCGATTACATCAACAGCCTGAACCTGGTGCCGGTATCCATTTCCTATGAATACGACCCCGGTGATCTGGCCAAGGCCCGAGAGTTGTACGCGAAGGCGACCCACGGTGCCTACGAGAAGAGCGAATTCGAGGATATCCAGAGCATAGTGCAGGGCATCGTCGGCCAGAAGGGGCGGGTGCATGTGACCTTCGGGCGGCCGGTGCACGGTGAGTTCGACAATGCGGACGAACTGGCGGCGGCCATCGATCAGGAAATTCACGGCAACTACCACCTCTTCCCCAGCAATCTGCTGGCCGCCGGGCAGACGGCCCAGGTGGATCCGGCGGCAGTCGAGGTATTTGAGCGCCATATGGCGCAGATCCCGGGCGAGTTGCGTGAGCTGGTGTTATCCATGTATGCCCGACCGGTGTTGAACAAGGGGCTGTAAGCAGAGCGGAGGGACGGCGTGCGGCGACTGACGGCAAGTCGGCTAAGCGGCCTGCGGGTGTTTGTGGTGGCAGCCCGCCATCACAGTTACTCGGCGGCGGCGGCGGAGCTGTGTGTCACCCAGGCGGCGGTGAGTCAGCAGATCCGCAACCTGGAGCAGTCCCTCGGTTGCCGCCTGTTTCGCCGTGCCGGGGCTAGCATGGTGCTCACCGAGCAGGGCGAAGCCCTGCTGCCCTTCGTCGAGCAGGGCCTGGCCCTGTTGCAGCAGGGGGTGGCTCAGCTAGCGCCTTCCTCGCCCGGACCGCTTTCCATCAGTATGCTGCCGTCGTTGGCGGCGCGTTGGCTGATGCCGCGCCTGTGGCGTTTCGCCGAAGCCCATCCCGATATCGAGATACGCCTGCAGCCCAGCCAGCAACTGGCCGACTTTGGCACCGGTAAAACCGATCTGGCCATCCGCTATGGTCTGGGCGACTATCCGGAGCTGGCCTGTGAATACCTGATGGCGGACACGGCGTTTCCGGTGTGCAGCCCGGCCCTGAGCCGGCGGCTCGGCTCCCTGGATGATTTGGCGGGCGTGCCCCTGGTGACGGCGCCGGAATACGCCGGGGTAAGCTGGGCCAACTGGCTGGCGCTGGCCGGCCGGGCCGAACTGCTCGGCCGTTGTCGGCAACTGACGGTGGATGACGGCAGCCTGGCGCTGGACATGGTGCTGGCGGGGCAGGGAGTGGCGCTCAGCCGTTCGGTGCTGGTGGCGGATCTGTTGCGCGACGGCCGGCTGTGCCGGCCCTTCGGCACCGAACTCAAGCCCCTGCACCAGTACTACCTGGTGTGGCGGCCCGACTCGCCCCGCCTGGCGCAGATCCGCCAGTTCTGCGACTGGCTGCATAGGGAAGCTTGATGTTTCTCGCTTCCAGCCTCTAGCTTCGCTCTTCCAGCATCCAGCTTCCCTGCCCGTCCTGGCCCAGGCGCTGCGCCAGCCGGGGCAGCAGGCCGGCCAGTTGCTCGCCCAGCTTCCAGGGCGGATTGAGTACTACCATGCCGGAGCCGTGCATGCCGAAGTCGTCGGCCTGGGGGCTAACGCTGAGCTCGGCGCACAGTATCCGCTCGAAACCGCTGCGGGCCAGGGCCTTTTTAAGGGCATCGCTGCGATCCACTTGTTTCGCCAGCAGCGGGTACCAGATGGCATAGATGCCGATGGGCCAGCGCCGATATGCCTTGGCCAGGCTGTCGGCCACCTTGTGATAATCCTCTTTTAATTCATAAGGCGGGTCGATCAGTACCAGCCCCCGCCTGGGGGTGGGGGGCAGTAGGGCGACCAGGCCTTCGAAGCCGTCCCTATGATGGATGGCGACCTCGCTCCGGCGCATATTCTGGCGCAGGTTATCCACCTCGTTGTTATGCAGCTCCATCAGCACCAGCCTGTCCTGAGGCCGCTGGAAGTGCGCCGCAACCTTGGGCGAGCCGGGGTAATAGTCGAGCCTGCCACCGTCGTTCATGGCCTCGATGGCGGCAAAATAGTCGGCCAACTCGGGCCAGTCCTGCCGCTGTTGCCACAGGAGGCCAATGCCGCCCAGGTATTCCGCCTTTTTCTGGGTCCATTCATGGCTCAGGGCGTAGCCGCCGGCGCCGGCATGGGTGTCAATATAACAAAAGCCCTTGTCCTTGGTGCCCAGGGCTTCCAGGATCAGGGACTGGACGGCGTGTTTCAGTACGTCGGCATGATTGCCGGCATGAAAGGCGTGGCGATAGCTCAGCATGAGATGGGTCCGTGTTAACCGGCGAGTTTAAGTTGCCACAGGGGCGCGTCGGCCACCTGCAGCAGGGTGAGATAGGCCAGCAGGCCGCCGCTGCCCGGCCGGGGCGGCTGTCGTTCCAGCACCTGCAGCAGCTCTTCCTGCTGCCAGCGCTCCAGCTCCAGCTCGTGCTGCAGCAACTGGCCGTAGTCGTCTTCGTCGAGCTTGGGTTTGAGCCAGCGTCGCAGGTCCCGCCACTGGCTGAATAGCCCCTTGCGGGCCCGCAGGACGGGGATGAAGGGGGCAGGGTCGGCGTAGAGCCCCAGTTCTTCCAGCAACAGCAACAGCAACAGCAGATTGGCGTTGGCGCCGTGCTCATCCTGCAGTTGCAGGCAGGCCTGGGCCACGCCGGGGCGGGCGTAGTGCTGTTCGCTGAATTGCCAGAGTTCCTCGGCGCTGATCGGGTTCATTCTTGCTCCAGAGATTCCAGTTGCTCCTGCAACTCCAGCCACTCGGCTTCCGCCTCGGCCAGTTGCTGCTGCAGGGGTGCCTGGGACTGCAGCAGTTGTTGCAGGCGGGCCTTGTTTTCTGCCGCGTAGATCTCGGGCTCGGCCAGATCCTGCTCTATGGTGGCCAGTCGTTGCTGGCAGTGCTCCATCTGTTGTTCCAGCCTGGCGATGGCCTTGCGCAGCGGCTGACTTTGCTGGCGCAACTCGGCCTGGCGGCGTTTCTCCGCCTTGCGCGCCTGGGCCGAGTTGTCACCGGCGGTTGGGGTCGACTCGGGCTGAGCGGCTTTTTCCTGTTCCACCAGCCACTGGTGGTAGTCGTCCAGATCGCCCTCGAAGGGCTGTACCCGGCCACTGTCTACCAGGTAGAACTCGTCGGTGGTGGCACGCAGCAGGTGCCGATCGTGGGAGACGATCACCATGGCGCCTTCGAAGGCCTGCAGCGCCAGGGTGAGCGCCTCGCGCATGTCCAGATCCAGGTGGTTGGTGGGCTCGTCCAGCAGCAGCAGGTTGGGTTTCTGGTAGACGATCAGCGCCAGCACCAGCCTGGCCTTTTCCCCACCGGAGAAGGGGCCGACGGGCTCTTTCACCTTGTCGCCGCCAAAGTCGAAGCCGCCCAGGTAATCGCGCAGGCCCTGCTCGGTGGCGCGCGGGTCCAGCCTGGCCAGATGGGTGAGCGGCGACTCTTCCGGGTGCAGACTTTCCAGCTGATGCTGGGCGAAGTAGCCGAGGGCGATGCCCTTGCTGGCTTCGAGGGTACCGGCCAGCGGTTCGAGCTCACCGGCCAGCAGCTTGATAAAGGTCGACTTGCCGGCGCCGTTGCGCCCCAGCAGGCCGATGCGCGAGCCGGGTACCAGGTTGAGCTTGATGTTCGACAGTACCGGCTGGCCGCCGTAACCTGCGGCCAGCTTTTCCATGGCGATCAGCGGAGTGGGCAGGCTGCTCGGCGGGCGGAAGCTGAAACTGAACGGCGAATCCACATGGGCAGGCAGGATCAATTCCATCCGCTCCATGGCCTTGAGTCGGCTCTGAGCCTGTTTGGCCTTGCTTGCCTTGTAGCGAAAACGGTCCACGTAGCTTTGCATATGGTTCAGGGCCCGCTGCTGTTTCTCGTACATGGACTGTTGCAATGCCAGCTGTTCGGCGCGCATGCGCTCGAAATCGGAGTAGTTGCCGGTATATTCGTTGAGCTGGCTGTTGTCGATATGAATGATACGTCCCACCACGGCGTCGAGAAAATCCCGGTCGTGTGATATCAGGATCAGGGTTCCGGGATAGCTGTTCAGCCAGCGTTCCAGCCAGATCACCGCGTCCAGATCCAGGTGGTTGGTGGGTTCGTCCAGCAACAGCAGATCGGAGCGACAGATCAGCGCCTGGGCCAGATTCAGCCGCATCCGCCAGCCGCCGGAAAAGGCACTGACCGGCCGTGATTGGGCCTCACTGGCAAAGCCGAGGCCGTGTAACAGGCCGGCGGCGCGGGCATGGATATGATAGCCGCCATGGGTTTCCAGTTTGCCATGCAGCTCGGCGATGGCGATGCCGTCATGACGGGTTTCAGCCTGTTCCAGCTCCCGGCACAGGCGGCGATATTCCCGATCGCCGTCGATCACATAGTCGAGCGCCGAGCAGTCCAGTGCCGGGGTCTCCTGGGCTACACTGGCCAGTTGCCAGTCGGCCGGCAGTACAAACTGGCCGCTGTCGATACCGAGCTCACCCTTGAACAGGGCAAACAGGCTGGACTTGCCGCAACCGTTCTTGCCCACCAGGCCGACTTTCTGGCCGCCGTGGATGGTGGCGCTGGCGTCTTTCAACAGGGGGCGGCCGCCCCGGAGCAATTCAATCTGGCTGAGGGTGATCATACTGGCCTGGCTCGTGACAAAAACGGCATTTTAGCCGGTTTTGCCACCCTGATGACAGGGGGTACCCAGCCAATGACGGCAATCTTGTTCAAATTGCGGCAACGAAACGAAACCATAGTCTCTGACCAGCTGTTCCAGGTCCGGGCTTCTGGGCAGATCCCGCAGTACCAGCAGCAGGGCGGCCTGCCGGCGCCAACTGTCGGCGTCACAGCCGAAGCGTTGGCGGAATTCGGCCTGCTGGGCTGCGGCCAGAGTAAAACCGGCCGGATCCGTGGCCACCAGTTCATGCAGGGGAGGCTGTGCTGCGAAGGGCAACTGGTCGTGGGAAGGCAACTCGTCATACAGGGCCCGGCACAGGCGGCCATAGGCCCCCTGCCAGTCTGGTTGATCCTGCCAGTCGGCCAGTTTGGCGGCGATGGCGCAGAGCAGGGGAGAAGGATGCAGGCGGCCGCTGCCGGCCGGTTGTACCAGGCGGGGCGACAGGGTCACCCGGCTCAGCCGGGTGGCGGCAAAACCATGCCAGGCGAACAGGGTGTCGGCGGCCAGGTAGGCGGCTTCGCCGGCGACCAGTGGATAATAATGGCGGCCCAGCTGCAATAACCCCGAGCCTTGATGCATCAGCAGCAGCTGTCCCCTGATATGACGCTGGCGTTTGCCCGGCTGCAGATGATTCAGCGTAACAAGCTGATGGTGGATACTGTAATGGGTGGTTGTGGTCATTGTAGTCGGTTCGATTTTGGCGGAGAATTAAAAGCAAAGTGGTAACGAGGAATTCAGCCGTGGAAACCCGTCGTAAGAAGCGTTTTATCGCCGGAGCCGTTTGCCCCCGGTGTCAGGCTATGGACACCATGATGCTGTATATGGAGCACGGTGTCGAGAAAGTCGAGTGTGTCAGTTGCGGCCACAGTCAGAGCCAGACCAAAGAGCAGATCGGTCAGGCCGGTGGCGGTGAGGTGATCGGCGTGTTCAAGCCGGAATAAACGGGTAAAACCATGCTGGTTGTACGTACTTTGTGCAGTCGCCCGGCGCCGGTCTTCCCAGCCTTACCCCCTCTGGGCTAGACTGACCACGGCAGAGCAAGTATTCTATTCCCTGTGCAATCTTGAATTCTGCCAAGCCATGGCCCTTCGGGGCCATCTTTTATTCTGTTTATGCCTCATTTCATCCGGCTCGGCCATCATGTATGCTATGGCCAAATTCACGAGCAGGGCCATTCCCATGAAAATATCCCAAAACACCGTGGTGACGCTGGATTTTACCGTCACTAACGCCAACGGTGAAATTCTCGACTCGACCGAAGGTAAACAGCCGTTGCAGTATCTGCACGGTACCGGCTATCTGGTGGCCGGCCTGGAAGCGGTGCTGGCCGACAAGGTGGTGGGTGAGGATTTTGAAGTGACCCTGTCCCCGGAACAGGCTTACGGCGAGTATGACGATTCGCTGGTACAGTCGGTACCCGGAGAGCTGTTCGACGGCATGGAGGTGTCCGAGGGTGATACCTTCGTGGCCGAGACCGATGACGGTCATCGTCCGGTGACCATCATCGAGGTGGCGGAAGAGTACGTGAAGGTGGACGGTAACCATCCGCTGGCCGGCATGACCCTGGGTTTCAAGGGCGTGGTGCGTGAAGTGCGGGCCGCCACCGAGGAAGAGCTGGCTCACGGCCATGTGCATGGCGAACATGGCCACGATCATGATCATGATCACGAGGGCGGTTGCTGTGGTCACCACCACTGATACCGGCTCGGCAACAAAAAAGGCGCTTCGGCGCCTTTTTTGTTGCCTTATTGTGAGGCCTCACCTACCTCAATAATGAGGCGGTGGGGTTTCCTCTGCCTGGCTGGCGACGTCGCTGGGTTGTAGTTCCTTGACTTTTTTCACCATCAGGCTGAGCTGGGCCTTGAGCCGGACGATCTCACCGCCCTGGGCGGTAATTTCCTGGTTGAGCTGGTCGATGGTATCGTCCTGAAACGCGAGCCGGGTTTCCAGCTGCTCCAGGCGGTGGATGAGGTCTTCATTCATGGTTGCTGTTCTCTCTGAGGCAGGGCCCAGGTTTCCCCCAGGCCGGCTGAGCTGATGCTGTAAAGCCGTTGTCGATCAATAAAGGCCACGCCATAGACCATGGCGCTGGCCGGGCGGAGCCGGGTATGCAATCCCACCCGCCAGCTGCCCAGCAACTGGCCACTGTCCATCTGCCATAGGTCGAGCCTGCGGGCGGTGCCGCCGGTCAGCAGGCGGTTATTGGCCGGGTCCAGGCGGGCACTGACAAAAGTCTGTCCCCGATGGGGCACCTGCAAGCTGGCCACCGGCTCGCCGGACGGCAGCCGGCGGATGATGCCGCTGCCCTGGGCATCGGCACTGAAGGCATAGCCGCCGTCCTGGTCCAGGCGTACCAGGCTGACGCTGTGGGGATGCTGCCAGCGGGCGAGGATGGCGGCATCGGTGGTTTGCCATAATATCACCTGGCCATCGTGGCTGGCGCTCAGGGCGTAACGTCCGTTGGCGGACAAGTCCAGGCTATTGATGCGATCTTCATGGCCCAGGAACAGCAGCCGGCGGCCGTTGCTCAGGTTGACGTGCTCCGCTTCCCCGCTCTGGTAACCCAGCAGCAGGCTGCGGCCTTCGTCGGCCAGGGCCAGGGTACGCAGGGTGTGGTTGAGCTGGTAGAACCCCAGGTTGCGTCCGGTTTCCAACGACCACAGTGCCACCCGATCTTCGCTGGCGGTGGCCGCGGCACGGCCATCGGGCGAAATGGCCAGCAGTACTATGTCCTGGAGGGATTCGTCCTGATACCAGTGGTAGAGCGGCTCCGGGTCTCCGTGCCGCCATACCTGCACCGGGCCCGGTCCGGTGGAAACCAGGGTATGGCGACCGTCGGCACTGGTTTCCGCGGCGAGCACGGTGCCTTCGGCATAACGGCTCTGCTGCAGCGGCGTATCGCCCGCGTCACAGCCGGTAAGCAGCAGAAGTGTGACGCACAGCGCCGTTGTCAGCAGGCGTATCGGCATTTTTGTCGGCTTGGGCTTTCGCATCGGCAAGTTGAAACGTTAGTATAGGTCTTGAGTTATAAGCATCTCATTTTCCATGGGGTTTTTCCCCTGTTCTGGAGTCAATAATGAAAAAACTGTTGCAAGTCAGCTTGCTGGCCTCCGCCGTCATGGTAGGTCTGAGTGGTTGTAAGGATGAGCAGGCGACGGCACCCGCTCCGGCGACCGAGCCGGCATCGGCCCTGACCAGCTTCGAGGATAAATCCGCTTATGCCATCGGCCTGTCGATGGGGCGCTATATCGGCTCCACCCTGGAAAAACAGCAGGAACTGGGCGTTAGCCTGAACAACGACGTAATCCTGCAAGGGGTGAGAGACGGCTTTACCGATCAGGGCCGCATGACCGATGAGGAAATCCAGAATGCGCTGATGGCCTATGATGAGCACATCAACGAACTGATCGAGACCCAGGCCAAAGAGCAGGCGGCTGCCACCCTGGAGGAAGGCAAGAGCTTCCTGGAAGAAAATGCCCAGCGCGAAGGGGTGCAGGTTACCGAGTCCGGTCTGCAGTATGAAGTGCTGACCCAGGGCGAAGGCGAGCAGCCGGTGGCGGAGGACGTGGTGACCGTGCATTATGTCGGTACCCTGGTGGACGGTACTCAGTTCGACAGCTCGGTCGACCGGGGTGAGCCGGCGAGCTTCCCGCTCAACCAGGTGATTCCGGGCTGGACCGAAGGTGTGCAGCTGATGTCGGTGGGGTCCAAGTACAAGCTGTTCATCCCGGCCGATCTGGCCTATGGCGAGTCCGGGGCCGGCACCATCCCCGGTAATGCGGTACTGATTTTCGAGGTCGAACTGCTCGATATCGAGCGGGCCGACCAGCCGGAACCTGACGCTCCAGCTCAGGAATAAGTTGTGAAGCGGCGCCGGAAGGCGCCGTTTTTATTGGGGCGGCAGCAGTTCCCGCCAGTGGCGGGAGCTGTGCAGCAGCTGTTCTTTGCGGGATTTGTGCAGTCGTTTCAGCCGGCGTTCCAGGCGCAGTGCCTCGGCCTTGTCGGCAACCGGCCGGCACCAGACCAGTTCGGCCGGACGGCGTGCCCAGACATAGCGGGAAGCGCGTTTCACCAGTTGGTTATGCTCCCGGCAGCGACGCTCGGGATCCAGGCTGATGCCGGTATAGAGGCTGCCGTCTCGGCAGCGCAACAGATAAATAAACCAGGTGTCCGTGGCCGGGTGGCACATAGCGTCTAGGTCTTCAGATACGTATGGAACGGGATCATAACGAGGTTTTCCATGAATAGAAATGACCATGGTTCGGCCCTGTTGCTGGGCGGATTGATTGCGGTGGGGCTGATCTGGAGCGGCAGCTACCTCAAGGACGCGGTAAGACTCTGGAAACAGGCGGAGCGGGTGGTGGCGGTGAAGGGACTGGCCGAGCGTCAGGTCGATGCGGATCTGGCGTTGTGGCCGCTGAGTTTTTCGGTCTCGGCCGATAGCCTGGCCGAACTGTATCGGGCCATCGACCGCGACCGCAACAAGATTTCCGCTTTTCTGACTCAGTCGGGGTTTGGTCCGGAAGAGCTGAGTTTCGCCGCCCCGGTGGTGCAGGATCTGTGGGCCAGCCAGTACGGTGAACAGCGGCCTCCCCAGCGCTACCGGGCCGATGCGGTGCTGCTGGTGCGCAGCCGACAGGTCGAACGGGTGAAGGCCAGTCAGCCGGCCACGGCCGAACTGGTGAACCAGGGCGTGCTGCTGACCCAGAGCTATGAACACAAGACCCAATATGTGTTTACCGGGCTGAATGACATCAAGCCGCAGATGATTGCCGACGCTACCGCCAATGCTCGGGAGGCGGCTCAACAATTCGCCAAGGATGCGGATGCCGAGGTGGGGGCCATTCGCTCGGCCCAGCAGGGTTATTTCTCGGTGGCCGATCTGGATCTGTACACTCCGGAGATCAAGCAGGTCCGAGTAGTCACCAGCGTCGAGTACCTGCTGGAATAGCTCAGCCGCCGTCCAACCGCAGTAAGGACAGGTGCTGATGGAAGGGGGCGGCGTCCATAAAGCCGGTGACTCGGCTGCCGGCGGGCTCGGTGCCGGCCTGGTCATAGAATATCAGGGTGGGCAGACCCATCACCCCGAGTTGGTTGAGCAGGGCGATGTCGTCCGCATCGGTGGCGGTCACATCGGCCTGCAACAGCAGCATCTGGTCCAGCCGTTGTTTCACCTGGGGCTGGGGAAAGGTTTTCTGCTCGAAGTCCTTGCAGGCCACGCACCAGTCCGCATACAGATCCAGCATGACGGCTTTACCCTCGGCACTGGCGGTGGCAAGTTGTCGCGAGAGTTCATCCGGGGTTTTGACCTGAATAAAGTCGGGATGTTCGGCTTTATCGGCTTGGGACAGTTGTTGCCAGCCTCCGAGCAGCAGCAGGCCGCCGGCCGTCACCAGGGCCGCCGCGGCAAAACGACGCCAGGCGGCCCTCGGCAGGCGGCGGTGGTGACGGTAGTAATAACCGACCATGCCGGTGCCGAGCAGCAGCCACAGCCAGCGGCTCTGACCGTCGGTGAGCCACCGCTCCAGCATGATGATGGCGACCGCCAGCAGCCCGAACCCGAACAAGATTTTGACCTGTTCCATCCAGATACCGGCCTTGGGCAGGAGTTTTCCGCTGCCGGCGGCCAGCAGCAGTAACGGCAGGCCCATGCCCAGACTCAGGGCATAGAGGGCCAGGCCGCCCAGCAGGAGATCGCCGCTCTGCGCCACGTAGAGCAGGGCGCCGGACAAGGGCGCGGTGGTGCAGGGAGAGCAGACCAGGCCGGAAATCATCCCCATCAGTACCACCCCGGGCGTCGAACCGGCCCGATGGCGGTTGGCCAACAGGGCCAACCGGCTCTGCAGGCGGCCTGGCAGCCGCAGCTCAAACCAGCCGAACATGGCCAGGGCCAGCAGGCCGAACAGCAGCGCCAGGGTGGCCAGCACGGCGGGGTGCTGCATCAGGGCCTGGGCCTGCATGCCGACGGAGGCAACCACCAGCCCCAGCAGGGTATAGGTCAGAGCCATGCCCTGGACATAGGCGAACGCCAGCCACAGGCTGCGGCCGGTACCGACCTGGCCGGCGCCGGCAATCAGCGCGGTTACTATCGGGTACATGGGAAAGACGCAGGGAGTGAAGGCCAGTCCCAGGCCCAGCACAAAAAACAGCCCCAGGCTCAACCAGTGCCCCTGTGCCGCCAGGCCGGCCGCGAACCGCTCTTGCGAACTGAGGGGCGGTTCGTTCATCGGCTGACCGGCCGGTGCCGGCAGCAGCTCGCCGGCGGCGGATGTCAGCGGAATCTCCAGCCGTTCGGGCGGGTAACAGAGGCCGGCGGTGCACCCCTGGTAGCGCAGCTCGGCGCGTCCGCCGGGTTCGAATTGCTCCAGCGGGATTTGTAACTGCAGTTGCTGGTAGTACACCTGGCTTTGGCCAAAGTATTCGTCTTCGTGAGGGCGCCCTTCAGGCAGGCTCCAGTCGCCGAATGTTGCCTGTACGGGCGTGACCGAGATGCTGTGGCGGTAAAGATAGTAACCGGGCGCTATGCTGACCGTGATTTGCAAGGCATCCGGCGTTTGTCGGCTGCTGACGGCAAAGGCCTGCTCTACCCGCAGGAAGGCCGACGCCGGGGCTCTGTCCTGGCCAAGACCCAGCCGTTCCAGCAGGCCGGCATGAGCCGGAGCGAGGGGCAGGCAGCAGGCCAGCAGCAAACAAAGAATACGAGACATGGCTTACCTTAGATTGAAATCAGGGCCCGAAACGTTCGGCTCATCATAGCCGGGTGAAGCCGCAGCGGCTTGACCTGGGTCATAAAGCCGTCATCGGGCCGGGGTTCGAACGTTCACTATAGCGCCGACCTGGGTTAAGGTCAGCGCAGGGGCCGGCGTCGGTTTGAAAATTGGCCTTCTCGTCCCCATGTTAACGATTCAACCATATCACGCCTGAATGGCGCAGTAGATGAGGTCACAGTGGGTAAAGTTTTTTTAGTATTCGTCGGCGCCATCTTGCTGGAGATTTTTGTATTTATCGAGGTGGGCTCGGCCATCGGTGCCTGGAACACCCTGGCGCTGATCGTGCTGACGGCGGTGGTCGGCATCAGTCTGGTACGCATCCAGGGTATCAATACCCTGATGGAAGCCCAGCGCAAGATCAACCTGGGCGAGCCGCCGGCCCGGGAAATGGTGTCGGGCATGATGCTGGCGATGAGTGGCGTACTGCTGCTGTTGCCGGGATTCGTGTCGGATCTGGGCGGTGTGTTGCTGCTGTTGCCTCCGGTCCGGGCCGCCCTGGCCGAGCGTTTCTTAAGCCGTGCCCATGTACGGGGCCACAAGGGACATACTTTTACTGCCGAATACCATTACAGCCGTGAAAGCCGCCAGGCCGATGAGCGACTGCAGGACAAGAGCGCGGGCAATACCTTTGATGGTGAATACGAGCGCAAAGACGATAAATAACCCGGGGTCGGGAGCCGAACCTCCCGCGGTTTTCTTCCTGCGCCGGCATTTTGCCCCGGGTTATCTCAGCGGATGATTGATGCGCCAGGGAAAACGCTGCCAGGCGAACAGGCAGGCGAACATGCCGGCCAGGATGTTGGCCAGCAGAATACCGGTGAAGATGCCGGCTTCACCTTGCCACCAGGCTCCCAGCCAGGCCAGTGGCAGCAGCAGGCCAAACAGCCGGAAGCCGTTCAGTAGCAGGGAAATACCGGATACCCGCAAGCCATTCAGGGCCGAAGCCAGCAGCATAAAACAGCCCTGCAGGCCATAGCCCAGGGGAACCAGGCGCAGATAGCGCTCTAGGTGCGTGGCGACGTCAGGACTGTCGGTAAAGATCCGGGCTACCAACGGCGCCAGTATCCACAGCAGACCGAACACCACCAGTTGAAAGCCGACGGCGAAGCGCATGGCCAACAGCAGGGCATGGCGGCTGCGCTCATGCTGGCCGGCGCCGGTATTCTGGGAAATAAAGGGGGCCAGCACCGAACTCAGCGCCATCATCACGATCAGTACCAGGGCCTCGATACGGGAGGCAGCCCCGTAGGCGGCCACCACTTCCGTGCCCATGCCCGCCAGTACCGTGAGCAGCAGGGCGGTGGCGACGGGATTGAGCATATTGGTAAAAGAGGCGGGAATAGCCACCTGCAGCAGTTGGTGCCAGTGGCCCAACAGTTGGGCCGGGGCGGCGAGGGGCGACACCAGCAGCCGTTCCCGTCGTCGTAATAAATAGAGTCCGACCATCATGGCCATCAACCAGGAACAGGCCGAGGCGATGGCCGCGCCCTTGATGCCCAGTGCCGGGAAGGGCCCGAGGCCGAAGATCAGCAAGGGGTCGAGCAGGCCGTTGACCAGACCGGCCACCGTCATTACCAGGCTGGGAGTGCGGGTATCGCCGGTAGCCCGGATGGCGGCATTGCCGACCATGGGCAGCACCAGCATGGGCACCGTCAGGTACCAGATCAGCATATAGTCATGGATCAGCGGCAACAGGGCATCTCCGGCGCCCAGCAGCCGGAACAGGGGCGCTATGGTGGCGGCCCCGAGCCAGGCCAGCAGGCTGACCAGCAGCCAGGCCAGTAACAGGCCGTGGCTGGTGAACTGTGCGGCCTGTTGCTGGTCGCCGGCGCCCAGGGCCTGCCCCAGGCTGGCGGACAGGCCAGCACCCAGGCCCATGGCCAGGGAAATAACCAAGAAGGTGACCGGAAAGGTAAAACTCACCGCCGCCAGCGCCTCGGTGCCCAGCAGACCGATGAAAAAGGTATCCACAAGGTTGAAGGCCTGGATGGCGATGATGCCGAGCGCCATGGGCCCCGTCATCCTGGCCAGTTGCGGGCCTATGGGGGCTGTCAACATCGAGTTGTGTTTTGCCACTAAGGTTCTCTTGATATGGGTGGGCCATGACCGCCTGATGCGGCGGCCATGATAACGCCCTGGCCACAGCTTTAAAAAATTTTTATCTTTTCCCCTTGAAGGTGAGAAATGCGCTCCCATATAGAAGGTCAACGGAACAGTTTGCGGCCGTCGGCCGTTTATCTAACTAAGGTAACAACACTCATTGGGAGAGTTATCGATGAACATTCGTCCATTGCACGATCGCGTCATTATCAAGCGTATTGAAGCCGAGTCCAAATCTGCCGGAGGCATCGTTTTGACCGGCTCTGCCGCCGAAAAATCCACCCGTGGTGAGGTGCTGGCGGTAGGTAATGGCCGCGTCCTGGACAGCGGTGAAGTGAAAGCCATGTCCGTCAAGGTGGGTGACAAGGTGATTTTCAACGAAGGCTTCGGTGTCAAAACCGAGAAGCTGGATGGTCAGGAAGTCCTGATCCTGTCCGAAAACGACATCCTGGCTATCGTCGAATAATAATCCGGTTTTATTCACTTTAAAGGAACATAAACAATGGCTGCTAAAGACGTAAAATTCGGTAATGACGCCCGCGTAAAAATGCTGAAAGGCGTGAACATCCTGGCCGACGCGGTCAAGGTGACCCTGGGCCCGAAAGGCCGTAATGTGGTGCTGGACAAGTCCTTCGGTGCCCCCAATATCACCAAGGACGGCGTGTCCGTAGCCAAGGAAATCGAGCTGGAAGACAAGTTCGAGAACATGGGCGCCCAGATGGTGAAAGAAGTGGCCTCCAAGGCCAACGACGAGGCCGGTGACGGCACCACCACCGCCACCGTGCTGGCCCAGTCCATCGTCAACGAAGGCCTGAAAGCCGTGGCTGCGGGTATGAACCCGATGGATCTGAAGCGCGGCATCGACAAGGCCGTGATCAAGGCGGTAGAAGAGCTGAAAGGTCTGTCCGTACCTTGCAAAGACACCACTGCCATTGCCCAGGTGGGTACCATTTCCGCCAACTCCGATGAAACCGTGGGCGCACTGATTGCCGAAGCCATGGAAAAAGTGGGCACCGATGGTGTCATCACCGTGGAAGAAGGACAGGGCCTGCAGGACGAGCTGGACGTGGTGGAAGGTATGCAGTTCGACCGCGGCTACCTGTCTCCCTACTTCATCAACAAGCAGGAAACCGGCACCGTCGAACTGGATGACCCCTTTATCCTGCTGGTCGACAAGAAAATCTCCAACATCCGTGAACTGCTGCCGGTGCTGGAAGGTGTGGCCAAGCAATCCAAGCCGCTGCTGATCGTGGCCGAGGACGTGGAAGGCGAAGCCCTGGCTACCCTGGTGGTCAACAACATGCGCGGCATCGTGAAAGTCGCCGGCGTCAAGGCTCCGGGCTTCGGCGACCGCCGCAAGGCCATGCTGCAGGACATCGCGATCCTGACCGGCGGTACCGTCATTTCCGAGGAAGTGGGTCTGGAGCTGGAAAAGGCTACCCTGGAAGATCTGGGTCGTGCCAAGCGCATCGTGATCACCAAAGACAACACCACCATTATCGATGGGGTGGGTGAAGTGGCTGCGATTGAAGCTCGTGTGGCGCAAATCCGTCAGCAGATCGAAGACTCTTCTTCCGATTACGACAAAGAGAAGCTGCAAGAGCGCGTAGCCAAGCTGGCCGGCGGTGTTGCGGTCATCAAGGTGGGAGCCGCCACCGAAATGGAAATGAAAGAGAAGAAAGCCCGTGTCGACGACGCCCTGCACGCGACCCGTGCCGCGGTGGAAGAAGGTGTGGTGCCCGGCGGCGGTGTGGCCCTGGTGCGCGTGGCCGCCAAACTGGTTGGCCTGACCGGTGACAACGAAGACCAGAACGTGGGTATCAAAGTTGCCTTGCGCGCCATGGAATCCCCGCTGCGTCAGATCGTTTCCAACGCCGGCGAGGAAGCATCCGTGGTGGTGTCCAAAATCAAGGCCAGCGAAGGTAACTATGGTTACAACGCCGGTAACGACACCTACGGCGACATGCTGGAAATGGGTATCCTGGATCCGACCAAGGTGACCCGCTCTGCCCTGCAGTTTGCCGCATCCGTGGCCGGTTTGATGATCACCACCGAAGCCATGGTCACCGAACTGCCGAAAGACGCCGCGCCGGCCATGCCGGACATGGGCGGCATGGGTGGCATGGGCGGCATGATGTAATGCGACGAGAGTCGCGCAGGTAGCTAGCCTGGCTGGGTTACACCCGAAGTGACCACTAACTTATAGGGTGGTGGTCACTGCCGTTTCCAGCAGAAAATAGCATTTGAGAAAACCCGATATTCGGGCTTGTTTCCAGGCCCGAATATCGGTACTCCGTAAGGAGTTCCGAATTCAGGTATGGGTGATGAGCCTGTATCCCCGCATTACGCGAATGATACACGTTGAAGCAGTCTCGAAATCTGAGGTTGTGAGGTAACGGGAATATCCGTGTCTATCAAAAGCTAAGCACCTGCCGGTGTGAAGCTGTGTTCGATGATTGTTCCACGCGATGCTCGGTCAAAAGTAACTTGGCCGGTGTGGTGAGCGGAACCTGTTGTGCAACCAACAGTAGCCTAGGGATAGTGCGTCACTGGTAACGGTGGGGTTCGAAGCTTCCTGACAATGTACTCCCCGCAAGGGTTCGGTTTACATCGCGAGGTGTGCCGGAGATTTCGCCAGTAGCAGGTGAACTGAGAGGCTAGGCTGGGTCATATGGTCAACATACGTGAACTGCTAACAAGCACCGTCAGCCGCAATGAGCGCAAGCTACTGATGCGCTCTGACCAAAAGGTACAAGGCTGGCTATCCCTCTTACATCTGGGGATACGTTGTCATCAAGCCTTCGGTGTATTGGCAGGACCTAAGTGACTCGTGTCATCGGCACGGAACTCGGAAACCCCGTATTTTCGCCCCGGTTTAACGACGAGGGGCAGGCGAAGAGCAATCGACGCTGTTGGAGGTGCGGGTTTGGGAGGTCGGAAAAAGCGAAGGCTGTTCTGTAATGGAGCGGATAGGGGGTTAAAGGTTCCTCCACCGGAAACGGGAGCCCACGTCCGACAGGTCTTTAATCGTGTGAAGGCGTGTAAAGCGCCCACAGTGACATGAAAGGTGGCGAAGCGGCCTAGAACCGACTTCGCCTGAACCCTTGCGGGAGCAGATTTCACTCCCGCAAGGGACTGATCCATCTGTTTCTCGCTCGGGGCTTTCATAAACAAAGCACTGAGGAGAATAGCAAGATGAGTACTGAAGTTCATGTACCTGCATTTTCCCACCCGGCTGAAAGCTGGCACACCATTGACTGGTATGCCATGCACAGACAGGTGAGGGGGTTACAGGTTCGAATCGCGAAGGCGACTAAAGAGCAGCGCTGGCGCAGGGTGAAAGCCCTGCAACGGATGCTGACTCGCTCGTTTGCGGCCAAGGCATTGGCCGTCAGACGAGTCACCGAAAACCGGGGCAAGAAAACGCCCGGTGTTGATGGCGAGTTGTGGAGTACGCCCGAGGCAAAGTGGAAGGCCATCGGCCGGTTGGTCAGGACAGGGTATCGTCCTCGACCGCTGCGTCGTATCTATATTCCCAAAGCGAATGGCAAACGCCGGCCGCTGGGAATACCGACCATGCTGGACCGGGCCACGCAGGCGTTATACCTGCTGGCACTGGAGCCGGTGTCGGAAACAACAGCCGACCGCAACAGCTATGGCTTTCGACCCATGCGCTCGACGGCGGATGCGATTGAGCAATTGTTCGTCAACCTCAGTCGTGGCAATTCCGCTCAATGGGTGCTGGAAGGAGACATCAAGGGCTGCTTCGACAACATCAGTCATGACTGGTTACTTGCCAACATACCGTTGGACAAACAGGTACTCGGAAAGTGGCTGAAAGCGGGCTTTATGGAGTCCAATCGTCTGTATCCGACCGAGGCAGGAACCCCGCAAGGGGGGATCATCTCGCCGGTGTTGGCCAACATGGCACTGGATGGGCTGGAGGCGGTGCTCGAATCCCGTTTCGGGAAGAAGAACACCAAGGCCAGTTACAAGACCAAGGTCAACTACGTGCGCTATGCGGATGACTTCGTGATCACCGGTATCTCGCAAGAGCTGCTGGAAAGCGAGGTCAAGCCTCTCGTCGAAGCCTTTATGGCGGAACGGGGGTTAACGCTGTCACCGGAAAAAACGGTGATCACGCACATTACGGACGGGTTCGATTTTCTGGGGCAGAATCTGCGCAAGTATCACGGCAAGATGTTAATCAAGCCGAGCAAGAAGAACCTGCGCGCCCATCTACAGAAGATCAGACACATTGTCAGAGGTAACCTGACGGCCGAGCAGGGCAACCTGATACGTCAGCTCAATCCGGTACTTCGGGGTTGGGCCAACTATCACCGCCATGTGGTCGCCAAGGAAACCTTCAGCTATGTGGACTACAGAGTCTGGAAACTGCTCTGGCGCTGGTGCTGTCGCAGGCACAAAAACCGCTACAAACGCTGGGTGATGGGTAGGTATTTTCACACAGTGGGCGGGCAGCGTTGGGTGTTCCAGAGTGTTGATGCCGAGGTCAGGCCGGTACGGCTGTTCAAAAGCAAAGACATCCCGATCAAGCGGCACATCAAGATCAAGGCGGAGGCCAATCCCTATGATCGCGACTTCGAGCTGTACTTCGAACAGCGGCTGGTTAAGCGCTGGAAGGAGAACAAGTTTGTGCTCGATAAAGTTCGCAGGATTTGGGAACGCCAAAACCACCGATGTCTCGTCTGCAATCAGCTGTTCCAGGATAAGGATGACTGGGATCTTCACCATGTCATTCGGCGAACGGACGGCGGCGGCAGTGAGAGCGGGAATCTGATGATGCTGCATATCAACTGTCATCGACAGGTGCATAATTTGTCGGGATGAATGCAGGAACCGTGTCAATATACATGGGCAAACACATACTAGCTGGTCATTGCTCTGGGCATAGATGACTAGCTATGATGTTGGATGTGTTCGCATTACTCGACAATCTGAATGGAGGCTCAATGCTTACACAGGAACATGCAAAGATACTTCAAGCGCTGGAAGATGGTCAGTTCGCTAAAGGTGTAGACGAATCAGTCCGTGACATCAACATGGATGCGTTTGAGGAACTATATCGAGCGAAAATGTTAGAGGCGGTAGACGCTGGCGCCGATGATGGATGTTGTTATCTTAACCCCAAAATCACGAACAGCGGTCGCCAAGCCTTGGCTGACTATCGAGAGCAGAAGAAAAGTTGGTGGCAAAAGCTAAAGTGGTGGAAAAAAGTGCCTTCAATGCTTGTTGGTATCGCCACGATAGTCGGAGCAATCGCCACAGTCTATGCTGTTGTCAAGTAAGTAAGTCTCATTCTTGTTGCTGGCTCTTGCTTAAGCAGGGGCTTATAAAGGCTTGAGCCGTATGCGGGGAAACTTGCACGTACGGTTCTTAGGGGGCGGCGGTGCAGTAATGCGCTGCTGCTACCCGACAATCGCATCACCGCTGGTCTGCCGACCATCATGCTAAAACCGGGCCCCTGTGGCCCGGTTTTGTTTTGGACTTCTGGTGGAGATGGTGGTTTCTTGTCGGTATAACCAAATTAAACTTCAGATTGGTTGTGTGATTTAGGTATTATGTTTTTTTAACATCTAAAGTTCTTTTTGAGTCCTTTCTGGATCGGAGAGCGGGATCATCTGGCGACAGTGTGATGGTGGCCAGTTTCTCTGGGCTTAAGGAGGAGCGGTAATGAAACTCATAGGCTTGGTGCTGATGCTGCTGTGGCCGTGGCAAGGCAAGGCGGCGGAGCCGGTGGTACTCACCATCTTCGGCAATATCCAGCTCGACGGAAGGCATTATGAACAACTGGATTATACCCTGAGCGAGTTGCAGGCCCTGCCCCAGGCCGACATCACCACGACTCACCCCTGGGTACAGGAGCCTCGTCACTACCGGGGGCCGGAGCTGGTGGCAATACTGACCGGCCTGTTCGGTCATACCAGGATCAAAACCCTGTATCTGGAGGCGCTCAACGGGTTTAGCGTTGCCGTCGACTGGCAGACGGTGGCGCCCTTCCACCCCATCCTGGCCTGGCAGGAAGATGGCCGGGTGATGGGACGTCGTGACAAAGGCCCCCTGTGGTTGATGCTGCCCTTTGATCAGGTTCCCGAGCTGCAACAGGCCGACTTCCTGCATTTCATGGCCTGGCAGCTCAGGCACGTAAGGGTTCATACGGAGCTCAAGTGAAACTCG
Organism: Zobellella sp. DQSA1; assembly: GCF_041950555.1. GTDB lineage: Bacteria > Pseudomonadota > Gammaproteobacteria > Enterobacterales > Aeromonadaceae > Oceanimonas. The sequence goes on along the minus strand of NZ_CP169531.1, from coordinate 3,291,742 downwards.
CTTTTCTCCCCACCGACGACCTCGGATCCCAATATGGCAGCGTGCAGCCGTTCAAGGCGGTTGTTGCCGGGATATTACTGTTGTGCATGATCATTTTCGGGTCTGGGGCGACCCATACCCTGGTCAGTATTCGTCAACACAATACCCTGCTGGAGCAGCGGACCTATGAGGTGCCCTGGTCCCTGATGCAGCTGCAGCTGGAAATGGGGCGTTTTCTGGATGCGGTGCGTTTACTGCACGCCGATGCCATTCGTCACGACGAGCTGCTGCTGCGTTACGATATTCTCTGGAGCCGGACTCCCATCCTGCTCAGCAGCCAGTTCAAGGATACCCTCAGTGAGCGGCCCGATTTGTGGTTGCTGATCCAGCAGATAGAAGCCCGGGTCAGGGAACTGGAGCCGCGAGTGCAGGTGCTGGCCCCCGGTTCGGACGCCTATCGGGAGATCCTGGCGGAGCTGAGCCCTTACCTGGAGCCCCTGTCGCGTACCGTCACCGCCACCATGCACGGCAATGTCCGGTTTTATGCGGAATACGATAACGCCTACCGGCATCTGGGGCAGAAGCTCTATATCCAGATCGTCGGGCTCTTTATTACCGCCGGCCTGCTGCTGCTATTGCTGCTGCGGGAATTATGGCACTACCGAACCCTGCAACTGCATGATCCCCAGACCGGCCTGCCCAACCGGTTCGCCCTGCAACGACGGATGGCCCCGATGATCGAACAGGGCATGCCTTTCAGTGTGACCGTGCTGGAGCTGGAGGACTTTACCCAGCACCACCATCGGTTTGGTTTCGAAGTGGCCGACCGTCTGCTGCAGGCGTTCAGCCGGCGCCTGCAGCAAAGTCTGCAACCCCATGAGTTCATCGCTCAGTTTGGCCGGGAGGGGGTGGTGGTGGTCGCCAAAGGGGTGGTCGAGCTGGAGGAGGTACGGGCCCAACTGTCGCGTTTTCGTCAGGCTCTGAGGACGAAAGAGGCCATTGCTGCCCATGACTTTTATATGACGCCGTTGATCGGGGTGGTGCTCTATCCGGCGGATGCGGATAACCTGGTCGAGCTGCTGGCCAGAGGCGAATTGGCGCTGGAGCTGTGCAAGCGGGATCAATTGCCCTATGTGATCTTCGATCCTTCCTTGCTGAAAGAAATATCGCGCCGACAGACTCTGGCCAGGGATCTGCCGGCGGCTCTGGATAGCGATAGCCTGAGCCTGCATTTTCAACCCATGGTGGACCTGCAGGGGGGGGATTGTCATGGACTGCAGGTCTTGCTGTACTGGCATCACCCCGGTCTGGGCATGATATCGCCGGCCGAGCTGCTGCGGGTGAGCGAACAGTTCCAGCTGTCGGAGCGGGTCTTTCTATGGCTGCTGAATACCGCCTGCCGCCACCTGCAGCTCTGGCAGGGGCTGGCTGGCCGCCCGCTGTTCATCAGCCTGAATGTGCCGCCTGCGCTGTTTCGCCCCGGCCTGGAACACAAGCTCCTGCCGGTGTTGCAGGAATATGGGCTACATGTCGATAGCCTGGTGCTGGATCTGAACGAAAATATGGTGATGCGGGATGCTTATGAGGCGCAGGCACTCATGGACGGCATTAAGGCCGCCGGCGTACGCATGGCCCTGGCCGATTTTGGCAGTGGCTGTTCGGCCTGGGGGTACCTGTCCCGCATGCCGCTCAGCTGGCTCAAGCTGGATGCCACTTTCTGTAATGGCATCGAGCGGCCCGGGGAGCCTCGTCGTCAGCTGGAGGCCCTGTTTACGCTGGGGCGGCTACTGCAGCGCCCCTTGATCTGCAGCGGTGTCGATCATCGGGGAGAACTGGAGGTGATCCGCGGCATGGCGGAGGAGATGCTGGTACAGGGCGACCATATCTGTAGCCCCTTGGCGGCGGTAGAGATGTTCGACTGGTTGAAAAGCCGCCGTCGATAACGACCGGCGGCGTGGCCGGATGGCTAGGGCAGGCGCATAAACTGGTTCATGGTTTCGGCCAGCAGCCGGATTTTATGTACCATCCGTGCCAGCAAATCCTGGTATTCCTCATCGGCTGCCATGTCCAGCAGCTCCAGTTCTTCCGCCAGTTCGGCCACATAAGGCATAAAGTGATCCGCATGAGTGATGAACTGGCTGTCTTCGCGTAATACGGCGCTGAACTTGGCCTGGCCGCGACCACGCAACTCGGTCAGCTTTTTATCGGCATCGATGGCCTGGTGATACAGCTCTTTCAGGGTGTCATGCAATTTTGCGGTGACGGAATCGTGCATGTCTGTTCCTCAACAGGGTTCAAGACCAAGGTCTATGGGGGTTTTACTCAGTTCGCCGCCGATTTCGCGTACCAGTCGGGGCACCAGAAAGCCGGGGAGCCGGATCAGCAACTGGGCCAGCAGGGCCCTGGCCTGTTCGTCGCTGACGGCAAAGTGGGCGGCCCCCTGGACCTGGTCGAGCTGGTGCAGGTAATAAGGCAGTACTCCTGCCTCGAACAACCGTTCCGACAGCTGGCACAGGCGAGCGGCATCGTCGTTGACTCCCGCCAGCAGCACGCTCTGGTTGAGCAGGGTAATACCGGCCCGGCGCCACTGATTGAGCCGTTCGCTCAGCATGGTGTCGAGCTCGTTGGCGTGATTGATATGCAGCACCATCACTGCCTGTAGTCGGCTCCGGCTCAGCCGCTGTTGCAGGGCATCCGTCAGCCGGGTCGGGATCACGACCGGCAAGCGGGTGTGGATGCGCAACCGCTTGAGATGCGGTATCGCCTCCAGGCGGTCGAACAGGGCGCTCAGCTGTTCATCCTTGGCCATCAGCGGATCGCCGCCGGACAGGATCACCTCGTTGATGTCGGGGTCGGCGGCGACATAGGCCAGCGCCTCCTGCCAGCCTTCCCGTCCCGGCGCGTTGTCGGCATAGGGAAAATGGCGGCGAAAGCAGTAGCGGCAATTGATCGCACAGCCGCCGCGCAGTACCAGCAGTACCCGGGATTGATATTTGTGCAGCAGCCCGGGCAAGGCACTGTCGTGTTCCTGCAAGGGATCCGCCACGTATCCGGGGACCAGTTCGAATTCTTCGTTCAGGGGTAAGACCTGGCGCAGCAAAGGATCTGCGGGATCGCCCGGACGCATCTTGTCGGCAAAGGGGCGGGGGACCCGCATCGGAAACAGCCGGCGGGCCTGGAATCCTTGCTGCCAGGGGCTCGGGTCGATATGCAGGTAGTCCAGCAGTTGTTCGGGGGAGGTAAAGGCCTGGGCAAGTTCTTTTTGCCAGTTAATATGTAAATCGCCCCCGTTTAGGGGTATCATTGCCGGCATTTTCTGCAACTCTGTCAAATTCACGAGGGTAAAATGGCCTCTTATAGTACCAACGAATTCCGTTCCGGCCTAAAGATTATGCTGGACGGTGAACCTTGCGCCATTATCGAAAACGAATTCGTCAAGCCCGGTAAAGGCCAGGCCTTCAACCGCGTCAAAATCCGCCGCCTGCTGAACGGCAAGGTACTGGAGAAGACCTTCAAGTCCGGTGACTCCGTGGAAGCCGCCGACGTCATGGACATGGAACTGGCCTATCTGTACAACGACGGTGAGTTCTATCATTTCATGAACAACGACACCTTCGAACAGCTGGCTGCCGATGACAAGGCCGTGGGTGATGCCAGGCTGTGGCTGAAAGAGCAGGACGTGTGCATCCTGACCCTGTGGAACGGCGCGCCCATCTCCGTGACCCCGCCCAACTTCGTGGAGCTGGAAGTGGTGGAAACCGATCCTGGCCTGAAGGGCGATACCGCCGGCACCGGCGGCAAGCCCGCGACCCTGAGCACCGGCGCCGTGGTACGGGTACCGCTGTTTATCCAGATCGGTGAAGTGCTGAAGGTCGACACCCGCTCCGGCGAGTATGTGTCCCGGGTGAAGTAAGTCTTTATTGTTCCCCGATAATAAAAACGGCGCCCGGTGGCGCCGTTTTTATTTATTCTTTGCCGTAAACGTTGTTTTCCTGCTCCCGCACCCGGATGAAGGTGGTGCGCTTGGTCAGCTCCTTCAGCCGCTGGGCACCCACATAGGTACAGGTCGAGCGCACACCGCCGAGAATATCCTGAATGCTGTCTTCCACCGGCCCGCGATAGGGCAGCTCCACGGTCTTGCCCTCGGCGGCCCGGTACTTGGCCACGCCGCCGGCGTGCTTTTCCATGGCGCTGGAAGAGCTCATGCCATAGAACTTCATCCACTGCTTGCCGTCCCGCTCGACGATCTCGCCGCCGCATTCCTCGTGGGCCGCCAGCATGCCGCCCAACATCACGAAGTCGGCGCCGCCGCCGAAAGCCTTGGCCACGTCACCGGGGCAGGTGCAGCCGCCGTCACCGATGATCTGGCCGCCCAGGCCGTGGGCGGCGTCGGCGCATTCGATAATGGCCGAGAGCTGGGGATAGCCGACCCCGGTCTTGACCCGGGTGGTGCATACCGAGCCGGGGCCTATGCCCACTTTGACGATGTCGGCACCGGAGAGGATCAGCTCCTCCACCATTTCACCGGTGACCACGTTGCCGGCGATGATGGTATGACGCGGGCAATGTTGGCGGACCTTGCTGACAAAAGAAGTGAAGTGCTCGCTGTAACCGTTGGCGACGTCGATGCAGATAAAGCCGAGCTTGTCGGACAGGGCCAGGATCTGCTGCAGCTTCTCGAAGTCATTGTCGGAGGTGCCGCTGGAAACGACCACGTGCCGCAGCGTCTCGGCCCGCTCGCCCTGCACAAAGGCCTGCCACTCGGCTACCGAGTAATGCTTGTGCACCGCCGTCAGTATGTCGTGGCGGGCCAGGGCCCTGGCCATGGCAAAGGTGCCCACGGTGTCCATGTTGGCGGCGATGACCGGCACCCCGGACCACCGACGACCTGAATGCTTAAAGGTGAACTCCCGGTTCAGTTCAACCTGGGAACGGCTGTTGAGGATCGAACGCTTGGGGCGAAACAGCACATCCCTAAAGCCCAGTTTCAAGTCTTCTTCGATACGCATGGTGTAACCTCGATAAGTGACAGGCACAAAAAAACCGGGGGTTTTTTAGGCCCCCGGTTTTCAGCATTCTAGTACGGGTTATTTTTTTTGCAACTATCCTGACTCATAAATCAGCAATTTGCTTTATGTGTAACTATATGGCGTGGGCTCCATTCCTGACCCAAAAAGCTGACTTTTTAGTACAGAATGCCTTGGTCGCCGCCATTTTTCGCCTATAATCAGCCGGTTCACGCCGTCCGCCAGAAGTCGGCCAAGACACACACGCAATCGTTTGCCGGGTATCGTTGGGCCGGCATCATCACCTAAAGGAGAAACCCGCAGTGGCCGAGCCGCGCTTTCATTATCCCTGGTACAAGAAAGAAGATACCGATGCCTTCTTCGCCCTGTTCCAGAACAATATTGCCAACTTCGTCATTATCACCATCACCATGCTGGGGATGGGATTCCCTCAGGAGCTGGTATTCGGACAGGTTATCCCGGGGGCGGCCATTGCCGTGCTGGTGGGCAACTTCTATTACGCCTATACCGCCAACCGACTGGCCCATAAGGAACAGCGTACCGATGTGACCGCCCTGTCCTACGGCATCAGTACGCCGGTGATGTTCGTGTTTCTGTTCGGGGTACTGCTGCCGGCCAAGACCATGACCGGGGATCCGGTGCTGGCCTGGAAAATAGCCGTTGGTGCCTGCTTCCTGAGTGGCCTGCTGGAAGTGCTGGTGAGCATCATCGGCCGCTGGGTGCAGCGCAACCTGCCCCGGGCGGCCATGCTGGGGGCGGTGGCCGGGGTGGCCCTGACCTTTATCGCCGGTGAAATGATGTTCAAGACCCTGGAGATGCCGGTGGTTGGCCTGTTCGTGCTGGCGGTGATCATCATCGGCATCGTCGGCCGGGTGGTGTTGCCCTTGCGCATGCCCGCCTCTTTGTTCGCCATTGTGTTCGGTACCCTGCTGGCCTATCTGCTGGGCGCGAGCGACAGCGCCAGGATTGCCGAAGGGCTGTCTCATTTCGGTTTCTATCCGGTGCTGCCTTCCATGGCGGCGTTCGATGGCATGACTTACCTGTTTGGCTCGATGATCGGTATTCTTACCGTGGTGCTGCCCATTACGCTGTATAACGCCATCGAAACCATGAACAACGTGGAGGCGATGGAAGCCGCCGGTGACAGGTACGATGTGCGCGAATGCCAGGCGGTGGACGGGGTAGGCACCATGATCGGCGCCCTGTTCGGCGGCCTGTTCCCCACCACCGTCTACATCGCCACCGTGGGGGCAAAGTGGATGAAAGCCGGCCGTGGCTACAGCATCGTCAACGGGGTCGTCTATCTACTGGCGGCCATGTTCGGTCTGATCGCCGTGATTTCGGCGCTGATACCGGTGGCGGTGGTGGCACCTATCCTGGTGTTCGTGGGTATGTCCATGGTATCCACGGCTTTCCAGACCAACGCCAAGAAATACTACCCGGCGGTGGCCCTGGCCATGCTGCCCTACTTCGCCAACTATGTGATGACCCGCTTCAACAATGCCGCCGGCGAGGTGGTCAGCCGCATTTCCGACGGCATAGTGCCCCTGGGCCAGGGCGCCATGTTTACCGCCATGATGCTGGGGGCCATGACCGTCTGCGTGATCGACGGCGCCTTCAAGCGGGCCATGGTGTTTGCCCTGTGCAGCGCCGGGTTTTCCTTTGTGGGACTGATGCACGCCCCCAAGCTCGGCTTCTATGCAGCACCGGAATTTGTCATGGGTTATCTGGTGATGGCATTGCTGTTTGCCTATTACGCCTTCACCGGGGTGGTAAAGCGCGATGACCATGTGATCGGTGAAGATTGAACCGGAATAGCGATTCGAAGGGTGCCCAGGCACCCTTTTATTTTGCTCAAACTTACGCCATGCTGTTGTCATCCTGACGGGAGGGCGCGTTCATGTTCACTATTCTGGGGCTGGATCATCTGGTATTGAGGGTGAGGCAGCCCGAGCGGATGCTGGATTTTTATTGCCGGATCCTGGGTTGTACCCTGGAGCGGGAAAGAAGCGATATCGGCCTTTATCAGTTGCGCGCCGGCGCCCAGCTTATCGATCTGGTGGACATCCGTGGCCCCCTGGGCGGGGACGGGGAGGCGGCGGAACAGTGCAAGGCCAATATGGATCACTTCTGCCTGCGCATCACCCCCTTCGAGCCCGATGCCCTGCTGCTCTACCTGGAGTGCAACGGGGTCATCTGCGAGGAGCCACAGCTTCGTTACGGTGCCGAAGGTGAAGGCCCGTCGGTCTATGTGTTCGACCCCGAAGGCAACCAGGTGGAGCTAAAAGGCCCTTCCTGAACTGGCAAGTCGCGATTTTAAGGGTAAAATTCGTATTTTTGGTGCCATCATTCCATGACGACCTTCTCCTGGCCGCCCACGGCCCCTCTTTCCTTTCTGCAACAGCGTGCCCGGCTGCTGGCACAGGTTCGCCAGTTTTTCTCCGAACGGGGGGTGCTGGAGGTGGATACCCCGACCCTGGCCAGCGCCGGGGTGACCGATGTTCATCTGGACAACTTCATTACCCGCTTCGTCGGCCCGGGCATGGCCGCGGGGCTTGAGCTCTACCTGCAGACCTCGCCGGAATTTCATATGAAACGGCTGCTGGCGGCGGGTAGCGGGCCCATCTACCAGATCTGCAAGGCCTATCGCAACGAGGAGTCGGGCCGTCTGCACAACCCCGAGTTCACCATGCTGGAGTGGTACCGGCCCGGTTTCGATCATCATCAACTGATGGACGAGATGGCCGAACTGCTGCAATGGGTGCTGGGTTGCACAAACCCTGAGCGGCTGAGCTACCAGCAGGCCTTTATGACCACCCTGGGCAGTTGCCCGCTGACGGCGCCGCTCGATGAGCTGCGCCGGGCCGGCCGGGGGCTGGGAGCTGATGACCTCGTCGCCCGGGAGGAGGACAGGGACACCCTGCTGCAGCTGCTGTTTGCCTTGGGGGTGGAGCCGCGCATCGGCCAGCGTACCCCCTGCTTCGTCTACCACTTCCCTGCTAGCCAGGCGGCCCTGGCGCGCATCAGCCCGGAAGATGAGCGGGTGGCGGAGCGGTTCGAGGTCTACTTCAAGGGCATCGAACTGGCCAATGGTTTTCATGAACTGAGCAATGCGGACGAGCAGCGCCGTCGCTTCGAGCATGACAACAAGGAGCGAGCCGCCCGTGGACTGGCTGTCCGGCCGGTAGATGAATACCTGCTCGCGGCCCTGCAGGCCGGCCTGCCCGACTGCGCCGGGGTGGCGTTGGGGATGGACCGGCTGATCATGCTGGCGCTGGGGGCCGAGCGGCTGGAGCAGGTGATCGCTTTTCCGGTCACTCGCGCCTGATTCAGTGGCGGGGCGGGTAGTTGGCCAGTAGTTCCGCTACCTGTTGTTCGATGCGTCGGCTGCGTTCGGCGCCTTTTATTCGTTCGGCGGGAAAGGCGCGGGGATGCTTGCTGCTCCACACCATCCTGCCGTTGCCGGGTTCCTCCAGCCAGAGCAGGAGCTTGAGCTCCCGCACCGCACCATAGACCCGTTCGTCGTCGTCCCAGAAACGTCCGTGACGCGAGGTCAGCCGTGGCGCTGCCGTCAACAGCCGGGTTTCTTCCACCAGCCGGTAGTTCAGCCAGAGCGATGCCCGGTCGGGCTCTGCCAGGCGCAGGCCGTGTCCCGGCAGCAGGGCCAGGACCGAGGTGGTGATGCGGGCGCCGTCCAGGGATTGACGGTCTGCCGTGGGAGCCAGGGCGACACTGGTGAAGCGGTTGAAGTCGGTGTCTTCGGCGTAGTCATAGGGGGCGGCGCAGCCGCTCAACAGCAGGGCAAGAAGCAGTAGGCGTAGCATAAGCGTGATCTCCGGCCGGGGTCTTTCTTATTTAGACCCGGCCGGAGGGAAAGTTGCAAGAGGCCGTGGTCGCCATTTTCCCCGACGGTATTACTCAAAGCAGGATTTCCCTGGCCAGTTCGATCAGCGCCATGCGCGAGGGATGATCGCCCCTGTCCTTGTGCCAGGCGAAATAGAAAAAGCGGCTGAGCACGAGCTCCGCCACCGGCAAGGCCACCAGGGTGCCGGCGGCCAGTTCGTCGGCTACGCTCAGGCGCGACATGCAACTGAGCCAGGGGCGGGACAGCAGCAGCCGCTTGATGGTGGGCAGGTGCGGGTATTCCTGGCGAATGTTCAGGGGGCCGAGCCGGCCGGCGAGGGCCTGCTCGAAGGTATCCCGGGTGCCGGAGCCGGACTCGCGCAGTATCCATTCGCATTCCGCCAGTTGCGCCAGGGTTACGTTCTGCTCCCGGGACAGAGGGTGCTGCGGCCGGCAAACGATGACCAGTTCGTCCTGGCACCAGGGTTCCAACCGCAACCATTTTTCCTGGGCGTGAGCTTCAATCAGCGCCATTTCCAGCCTGCCCTGGTACAGCTGCTGCAACAGGCTGTGGGTGTTGTCCACCGCCAGGCTGATGTCGAGCTGGGGATAGCGGCGGGAGCTGTATTCCACCAGCTCGGGGATCCAGCAGTCGGCGATGGTGCGGCTTGCACCCAGGCGCAGCTGCCCGGCGATGGGGCTTTTGCCCTTGAATCCCTGCTCGATGAGGTAGCTCTCGGCCAGTATTTTCTGGGCCCGGGGCAGTAGCCAGAGCCCCCAGGCGTTGAGCTTGAGTCTGCGGCCGACCCGATCGAACAGGGGGTGGTTGAGCTGACGCTCCAGCTCCTGCAGCGACATGGTGGCCGCCGACTGGGTCATGGCCAGCAGTTCGGCGGCCCGGCTCAGGCTGCCGTTTTCCGCTATGCAGACAAACAGCCGCAACTGCTTGAGGGTAAAGTTCATCCCAGGGCGCCCAGCACCAGCATAATGATGAACAGCAGCACTAGGCCGAAGGCGCCTATCGCCAGGCCGGTACGCAGCATGTCCTTGGTGGTGACCAGGCCGGTGGCGTAGGCCAGGGCATTGGGCGGGGTGCTCACCGGCAGTATCATGCCCAGGGAGCAGGACAGGGCCACCAGCACCAGGGCCGTATCCAGGCCATAGTCGGCCATGCCGTCGTAGCCGGTGGCCACGGCGGCGGTGATCGGTAGTATCAGGTTGGCGGTGGCGGTGTTGGACATGACGTTGGCCAGCAGGAAGCACACCAACAGCAGGCTGAGCAGTATGGCCGCGCCGGGCAGATGCTCGAGGGGCAGTGACAGGGCCAGCTTGCGCGCCAGCCCCGACTGATCCAGGGCCAGCCCCAGGGCGATGCCCCCCGCCACCAGCCAGAGCACATCCCAGTTGATCTTCTGCAGGTCCGAAGGGGTGATGATGCCGGTGAGGCTGAACACCACCAACGGGATGATGGCCACCACATAGCTGTTCATGCCGTGCCAGAAAGAGGTGAGCCACAACAGTATGGTCAGGGCGAAAGTGATGTAGAGCAGCCAGGGCCGGGGCCCGCGCACAAACTTGCTGCTCAGAGTCAGGCACAGGCCCAGCTCGGCGGCAGGGTAAAGCCGGAGCAGTAGCCGCCAGGAGGCGAGCAGCAGCACCAGCACTAGGGGCACGGCGAAGGCCATCCAGGTCAGGAAGTCGACCGGGTTGGCCATGTACTGCAGGGCGATGGCGTTGGGCGGAGTGCCGATGGGGGTGCCGATGCCGCCCAGGTTGGCGGCGATGGGTATGGCCAGCAGCAGGCCGCGGGTGGATGGCGCCTGCAGCCCGAGGCTGGCGAACACCGGCCCCATGATGGTGAGCATCATCAGGGTGGTGGCGGTGTTGGACATGAACATGGAGAACAGCGCCGTGATCAGCATGACGCCCAGCATCAGCCTGTCGTGGCTGGCCATAAAGGGACGCAGCAGATAGTTGGCCAGGTTGGTGTCGAGTCTGTACTTGGCCGCGCCCAGGGCCAGGGCGAAGCCGCCCAGGAAGAGGATGATGATGGGGGAGGCGAAGCTGCCCATGATGGCCTGGTAGGGCAACAGCTCGCCCAGGGGCTGGCCAGCGTCCTCCCGCAGGAACCAGACGGCGGCCTGGTCCGACACCGTGACCAGCAGCAGGCCGATGATCAGCAGGGAAGTGGCAAACACCGGCACCGGCTCCAGCACCCACAACAGGGCGGCGAGCAGGAAGATGGCCAGCAGCCGCTGTTCGACCAGGCTGGGGTCGGGCAGTGGCAGCAGTTCGGCGGGCAAGTTCAGCACCACCAGCGGCAGCAGCAGGGCGATCAGCAGTTTAACGTGGTTTGGCATCTGGACCTCGCACGGACGTGTTGATTTTGGCGTCATGGCCTCGAACGGGTCCGTTGATATCATGACCTCGCGCGGGCGCGTTGATATCATGACCTCGCACGGACGCGTTGATGGTCTGCTCGCTTATCAGGCGGATGTCGACCTGCTGGTGCGGGATCTGGATCTGGTGCCCGCGCAACCGGGCCAGCAGCAGGTTGTGCAACTCGTGGGTCATGGGCATGCGGTGGCTCATGTCTTCCACATAGACCCGCACTTCGTACACCAGGGCCGAGTCGGTCAACTCTATCAGGAATACTTCGGGGATGGGATTGTCCAGGATCAGGCTGCATTCCTTTATCGCCTCGTGGGTCAAACGCTGCACCAGTTCGATGTCCGCATCCAGCCGTACCCGTACCAGCAGCTTGACCCGGGTGATGGCGTCGGACAGGGACCAGTTGACGAACTGCTCGGTGATAAAGGCCTTGTTGGGCACGATAATTTCTCGCCTGTCCCAGTCCACTATGGTGGTGGCCCGGGTCTTGATCTTGGAGATGGTGCCGGTGAGCTCGCGAATGGTGACGGTGTCGCCGATACGGATCGGCTTTTCGAACAGGATGATCAGGCCGGACACGAAGTTGGCGAAGATCTCCTGCAGGCCGAAACCGAGGCCCACCGACAGGGCGGCCACCAGCCACTGGGTCTTGGACCAGTCGATGCCGAGCATGGCGAAGGTGGTGAAGGCGCCGACCATCAGCACGACATATTTTGACATGGTGGTGATGGCGAAACCGGTGCCGGGAGAGAGGTTCAGGTGCTGCAGCAGGCTGAGCTCCATCAGGCCGGGCAGGTTGCGGGCGGTGATCCAGGTGAGCACCACCACGAACAGGGCGATCACCAGATCCTTGAGCGAGATGGGAACCAGGGTGTCTTCCCCGGCCAGGCTGGTGGAAACCTGCCAGACCTGGATGCTGTCGAGGAAGCTGAAGGCGGTGTTGATCTCCGACCACAGCAGCATCAGGCTGAGGATATAGCCCAGCATCAGCACCGAACGCAGTAACCCCAGGGACTGGGCGCTGATGGTATCCAGGTCCACCTCGGCCACGGCGGCGGCTTCCGCCTCCGGACTGGGCGGGGTTTCCATCGTTTCTTCCTTTTCCTTGTGCTCTTTACGCTGGGCCAGGATTTCCGCGCGCCGGGCCTTGGCCCGCTCGAAGGCCAACCGCCGGCGCTGGATCAGCATCCAGCGACGGACCAGGAAATAGGCCATCAGGAAGCTGATGCCCACCAGCACCGAGATCTCCAGTTGGCGCAGCAGGGTATGGGCGGTAAAAAGGTAGCCCATGGCGGTGGCGACCAGGGACAGCAGCGGCGCCAGGATCAGCAGTCCCCATAGCAGGTGGTTGACCAGGGTCAGGTGCTCCCGGCGGGGGGTGGACACCAGCAGCGGCAGATCCGCCCGGTACAGGCGCCAGGAGAACAGGCTGAGCAGCAGGCAGATGAACATGAAGCCGAGCCGGCCCAGGGTGTCGTAGAGGGAAAACTCCCGGTATTCCTGGGCGGTGTAGAACAGCAGCAGGGCCGGCAGCATGGTCAACACCAAGGTTTGGAACTGGCGCCAGACCCGGCGCACCTGCTCCCGTGGCAGGTTGAAGTGCACCACCAGCAGGCCCTTGTTCATCATCAGGTTGCCGATGAACATCAGGATGAACACCGGCAGCATCAGCTTGCCCAAGGCATGGGACAGGGCCAGCACCACCGGCGGCGCCCAGGGTGAGTCGATGGCCCTGGAGAGCAGCGATAATAAGGCCGGCAGCGGCAGGGCGGTGAGCAGGCTGAGTAGCAGGGTGTTGAAGGTGTAGTCGTACTTGTCCTGGGTAACGTTGCCGATACGCGGGCTGATTTTCTCCAGGTAATCGCGCAGGCTGCGCCGGCTCAGGAACCAGAGGTAGAGCACCATCATGGAACTGACGCCGTACAGGCTGAGGCTGGCGCCGCCCTGCAGCAGCAGGGACTGGGGCAGGGCAGTCCAGGTGCTGGCGGTCAGCAGCCAGCCCAGGGTTTCCATCAGGGCCTGGGGAAACTGGCTGCCGATGGGACGCAGATCCGGCAACCAGAACAGCCGCTCGTCGGTGAGGGTCCGAATTTCGGCCAATTGACTGTTTTGCCGACTGTAGGCGACCTTGAGTCGGGTCTGTTCATGGATCTGGTTGTCGGTGGCGCCGACCAACTGCTCCAGCAACCGGCGTTGAGTGGCCAGCAGTTCATCGAGCTGGGTCAACTGGGCGTCGGTCAGGCCCTCGGCCTGCTCGCTCAGCAGCAGACTGGTGCGGTAGTTGCCGGTGCGCAGGCTGTCGAGGGACTCCTGGTAGCCGTACTTGTCAACCCGGCTCTGCACGATCCGGGCCTCCAGCTGGGGCAGGGAATAGGAGGATGGCAGCTCGTTCAGGCGGTTGCGCAGGTTTTCGCCAAAGCCCCGACTGACCTGCAGCCATTCCAGCTGCTCCTTGAGGTTGGCCTTCATGGTAGACAGCTCGGAGGCGGCCCGTTCCGCCGCCTGGTATTCCAGCTGCAGCGCCTCGACCTCTCGGCTCTTCTGCGCGAGCTCGGTGGACAGCCGCTGGTTGATTTCCTGCTGGGCTGCCAGCAGGGGAGCGTCGGCCCCGAACTCGTCCTGCAGGCGTTCGCTCTCGGCGATGGCGGCCTCGGTGGTGGCCCGGCGCAACTCGTTCTGGCGGTTTTGCAGGGCGTCGATATAGGTATCCAGATCCTGCAACCGGGCCTGGGCGATATCCAGCTTCAGTCGGTTGAGGTTGTCCCTGTTGCCGGCGGACAGCTGCTCCAGTTCCAGCGTCTGGATGCGGGTTTGCAGACTCTGTTCACGCACCAGGGCCAGTACGCGGTTGGCCGTCTGTTGCCGGCTCTGGCTGTCCGAGAATTGCAGTTCATCCAGATTTTGCTGGGTACGACGTAGTTGCTGGCGCAGATCGTCCAGCAGGCTGTGCTGATCACCTGCCCCCAGTTCCTGCAGGTTGAGGGTATTGGCGAGATCGTCCCGCTGGCGCCTGAGTTCCAGGCGTCGGGCCTGGGCATCGACTAGGGACTGCTGCACCGCCTCTTCGTCCAGACGGGGGATGTTGCCGGTGGCGGTGGGCTTGAGCCCGGACCGTTCGCGTTCCAGCTTCCTGAGCTCGGCCGGGTAGTCATCCATGAACCGCCGGAGTGTCTGGGCCTGCTTGCGATAGCGTTCGCTTTCGCGTACCAGTTGCAGGGCCTGGTTGTAGCTGTCGCGCAATTTCTGCAGTTCGGGCCTGTCCCCCTCGGGGATTTCGGCCAGCAGGGCCTCGATGTCGGCGACGCTCTGATCTGCCGGCACCGGGGCCGGCAGCAACAGGAGGGCAAAAAACAGCAGTATGGGGGCAAACACGGCTGACTCTCGATGTTAGGGATTAAAGCCTGTGAGGGCTCAGCCCCGCAGCAGGCGTCCGAATTCGGTGCCCATGCGGGTGGGAGTGCCGGGCTGGAACGTTTCGGACAATTCGACCCGGCCGGGGGCAAACAGGCAGACCACGGTGCTGCCCAGTTTGAAACGGCCCATCTCCTCGCCCTTGGCCAGGCGCGGCGCCGTGGCCGGATCGTAATCCCAGCGCTGCACGCGTTTTCCCGCGGGCGGGGTGATGGTGCCGGCCCACACGGTTTCGATGCTGGCCACTATGGTGGCGCCCACCAGCACCAGGGCCATGGGCCCGGCGGCGGTATCGAAGACGCACACTACCCGCTCGTTGCGGGCAAAGAGTTCGGGCACCCGCTCGGCGGTGAGTGGGTTGACCGAGAACAGCTCGCCGGGCACGTAGATCATGGTCCTGAGTACCCCGTCGAGGGGCATGTGGATGCGATGATAGTCCTTGGGCGCCAGGTAGATGGTAGCGAAGTCGCCGCCCATGAAGGGTTCGGCCAGGGCCTTGTCGCCGCCGAGCAGGCCCCGGGCGCTGTAGTCGTGGCCCTTGGCCTGGATAATGCGGCCCTGCTGGATGGAGGCCAACTGGCTGATGGCACCGTCCACCGGCATGGCGAGGGTTTCTTCGCCTTCCACCAGCGGGCGCACCCCTTCCCTGAGCGGGCGGGTAAAGAAGTCGTTGAAGCTCTGGTAGTGGCCCGGATCCGGATATTGGGCTTCGTTCATGTCTACCCGGTAGCGTTGGATAAAGCGGCGGATCAGCCACTGGGTGAGGCGGCCACCTTCCATGGCCGCGAGACGGCCGACCAGACGGGATATCAGGTGTTTGGGTAGCAGGTATTGCAACAGAATTTTAAGGCTATCGATCATAGGGAGTCCGAACAATGACAGGGAAAAGGATCAGGATTTGGGATGGTGGCGGCTGGGTTTGTCCGCCATGGCATCCATGATGCGATGGTAGCTGTCGAGCCGCTCGGGATGGATATGGCCATCCGTCCTGGCCTGTTGCAGCAGGCAGCCCGGATCGGTGCCGTGCTTGCAGTCGCGGAAGCGGCAGCCGCCGAGGTAATGCCGAAATTCGCGGAAGCACCAGGCCACCCGCTCGGGAGGCAGGTGCCAGAGGGAAAACTCACGGATGCCCGGCGAGTCGACAAGGGAGCCGCCGGACGGGAAATGATAGAGCCGGGCGGTAGTGGTGGTGTGCTGGCCCAGACCGGAGTTATCGGACACGGCGCCGGTGGTGGCTTCCACGTGGGGCATCACCGCATTGACCAGGGACGACTTGCCGACACCAGACTGGCCGATAAAGATGCTGGTGTGATCGTTAAGCGCCAGCTTGAGTTGCTCCAGGCCTTCGCCGGTGTCACAACTGACCAGCAGCACCTGGTACCCGATATCCCGGTAGCGTTGCAGGGCCTGCTCCGCCTGCCGGCGCTGTTCGTCGGTCAGCAGATCCACCTTGTTCAGCACTATCATCGGCGGCATTTCGACATCCTCGGCCGCGACCAGGTAGCGGTCGATGATGTGGCAGCTGAGCTCGGGCAATACCGCCGACACCACCACTATCTGGTCGATATTGGCGGCTACCGGCTTGATGCCGTCGTAGTAGTCGGGACGGGTGAGCACGGTCTGGCGGGGGTGCACCGCTTCCACCACGCCGCTAATGCCTTGCATGGCTTCCACGCCCGGGCGCCATACCACCCGATCGCCGGTGACCAGGGAGCTCAGGGTCCGGCGCAGATTGCAGCGATGGATACGGCCTTCATGGTCTTCGATGTCGGCGTGCTGGCCGAAGCGGCTGATCACCACCCCTTCCTGGGGCTGACCGAGCAGGCTGTCATCAATGGTTTCCACCTGCTGGCGCTTGAGCCGCCGGCTGTGATTATCACTTACCCGGCGCTTCTGGCCTTTGCTGAGCTGTTTTTTCTTGGTCACGATGTCCTCGAACCCGTTTTCACTGCGGCTATGATACACTTTCCCACTCAAACTTGTCCTACATTGCCATACAGCTAGAGACCCAAGATGAGCCAAAATGCAGAAAACCTGGTCTGGATCGATCTGGAAATGACCGGCTTGGAGCCGGACGAACATCGGATTATCGAGATTGCCAGCATAGTGACCGACAAGGAACTGAAGGTGCTGGCCGAAGGGCCGGTGCTGGCCATCCACCAGCCGGAGGCGGAACTGGCCAAGATGGACGAGTGGAATGTGCGTACTCATACCGGCTCTGGGCTGGTGGCGCGGGTGCAGGCAAGCACGGTGGCCGAGGCCGACGCGGTGGAGCAGACGCTGGCGTTTCTGCGCCAGTGGGTGCCGGAGAAGAGCTCGCCCCTGTGCGGCAACTCCATCGGCCAGGATCGACGCTTTCTGGTGCGGCATATGCCGGAGCTGGAAGCCTTTTTCCATTACCGTAATATCGACGTCAGTACCGTCAAGGAGCTGGTGCGTCGCTGGCAGCCGGGGCTGCTGGCTCAGTTCAATAAAACAGGCAGCCACCAAGCTCTGGACGATATCCGCGAATCCATCGCCGAACTGCAGTTCTACCGGGAGAGGGTGTTCAAAATCTGAGTGCTTTTCACCCGTCTGCTGGTAAATTCAGCAAACAATAAGCGGGGGCGAAAAAAATCTTGCATTCGATCAATCGGCTCGTATAATTCGCCTCCCGTAGCCAGACGGAATTGCAAAGCAAATTGCTGGTTACGATAAGGTTTATGCGGGAATAGCTCAGTTGGTAGAGCACAACCTTGCCAAGGTTGGGGTCGCGAGTTCGAGTCTCGTTTCCCGCTCCAAATTAAGAATGCGGGTCACCAAGCCGGTGTTCGAAGCAAGTTAAAGTCTGCGGGAATAGCTACTGTTAGTAGAGCCTGACCTTGCTGAAGCGATGGGGGGCGCGACGCGGCCCCATGCACAAGTTAGAAGTATCATGCGGGAATAGCTCAGTTGGTAGAGCACAACCTTGCCAAGGTTGGGGTCGCGAGTTCGAGTCTCGTTTCCCGCTCCAAATTAAAGAATGCGGGTCACCAAGCCGGTGTTCGAAGCAAGTTAAAGTCTGCGGGAATAGCTCAGTGGATGGAGCTTGGCCTTGCTGAAGTTGATGAGGGTCGCGGCGCGGCCCCATGCACAAGTTTAGAAGTGTTATGCGGGAATAGCTCAGTTGGTAGAGCACAACCTTGCCAAGGTTGGGGTCGCGAGTTCGAGTCTCGTTTCCCGCTCCAAATTAAAGAATGCGGGTCACCAAGCCGGTGTTCGAAGCAAGTTAAAGTCTGCGGGAATAGCTCAGTTGATGGAGCTTGACCTTGCTGAAGTTGATGAGGGTCGCGGCGCGGCCCCATACACAAGTTTAGAAGTGTTATGCGGGAATAGCTCAGTTGGTAGAGCACAACCTTGCCAAGGTTGGGGTCGCGAGTTCGAGTCTCGTTTCCCGCTCCAAATTAGAAAAGCCGACCTCAGGGTCGGTTTTTTTGTGCGTGCAAACGGCTTCGATGTATCCGATGTATCAACCTGGCCTTCACCGAGCATGCTCCGGCATGCCCTTGTCCACGGCGCGGATCAGTCGCTCCGTCTTGCGATCCGACCGGGCCAGCCCGGCCCGTTGCCGCGCCAGGGCCCAGTCGATATGTTCCCGCACCAACTCGTCCACCTCTTCCCGTTTTTGTTCCAGCGTCTGAATGATGTGTTCCGAGGCGGGGGCGTTGCCCAGGGCCACGGCGATATTGCGCAGCCAGCGGCGATGGCCGATACGACGGATGGGGCTGCCTTCGGTCATTTTCAGGAAGTGTGCTTCGCTCCAGGCAAACAGGGTGAGCAGCTCGGGGGCGTGCAGGTCATCCCGGGCAGTAAAATCCGGCTCCCGGCTGGCCCCGGCGAAGCGGTTCCAGGGGCAGATTAACTGACAGTCGTCGCAACCGTAGATGCGGTTGCCCATTAACGGACGGAAGGGTTCCGGTATGGGGCCGTCCAGCTCTATGGTGAGGTAGGAGATGCAGCGCCGGGCGTCCACCACATAGGGGGCGACGATGGCGCCGGTGGGGCAGGTGGTGATGCAGGCCACACACTTGCCGCAGCCTTCTTCCACCGGGGTATCTACCGGCAGCGGCAGGTTGACCAGCAGCTCCCCCAGAAAGAAAAAGGAACCCTGCTGGCGGTTGAGCAACAGCGAGTGTTTGCCCACCCAGCCGATGCCGGCTTTGGCCGCCAGTGGCCGCTCCAGTATCGGTGCCGAGTCGACGAAGGGGCGGGCGACCAGATCCCGAGCCTGCTCCGCTATCCTGTCGGCCAGCTTCTTCAGCCGGCCCCGCAGCACCTTGTGGTAGTCCCGGCCCAGGGCATAGCGGCTGATATAGCCTTTGTCCGGGTCGCTCAGCACCCGGGCGATGGCGGCCTGCTCCGGCAGGTAGTTCATGCGCACCGATATCACCCGCAAGGTGCCTGGCAGCAGTTCCTGGGGACGAGCGCGCATCATGCCGTGGCGGGCCATGTATTCCATCTCACCGTGGTAGCCCTTGTCCAACCAGTCGGCGAGCAGGGGCTCATGGGCGACCAGGTCGGTATCGGTGATGCCCAACTGGTCAAAGCCTAGCTCCGCTGCCCAGAGCTTGATATCGTGAGCCAAAGTGGCAAGGTCGGGAGTGATCATGAGCATTATCGGTCTGGAAAAGCCCCATAGTCTAACACAGTCGCTCTGGGACTCGGAGCAGATCCGGGAAGGGGAAAGGCAGGCGGCGGCGTCCGCCGGCATCGCCCTGTACGAACTGATGTCCCGGGCCGGTCTGGCGGTCTTCGAGCTGGCCCGACGGCAATGGCCACAGGCCCGGCACTGGTGGGTCTTTACCGGTGGCGGCAATAACGGCGGCGATGGCTATGTGGTGGCTCGCCTGGCCCGGTCGGCGGGCATTCGGGTGCAACTGGTGCAACTGGGGGACGCCGATGCCCTGGCCGGGGACGCGGCCCTGGCCCGGGATCACTACCGGGCTGACGGCGGCGCCATCGAAAGCCTGGGCGCCCTGCAGGGCCGTCCGGATCTGGTCATCGACGCTCTGCTCGGCACCGGTCTCAAGGGCGAGGTGAGGGAAGCCGTTCGCCAGCATATCCGGCGCATCAACGACACCGGGGCGCCGGTGCTGTCGGTGGATCTGCCTTCCGGCCTATGCGCCGACACCGGCCGGCTGCTGGGGGAGACGGTGCGGGCATCTCTTACCCTGAGTTTCGTCGGGCTGAAACCCGGCCTGCTGACCGGGCGAGGACCCGATGTGTGCGGTCGGGTCTGCCTGGCGGATCTGGGTATCCAGCCCCGCTTGCAGCAGGTGCCGGTTGCCCGCCTGCTGCACTGGGAGCAGGAACGAAGGGCCCTGCCCACCCGGCGGCAGGGAGCCCACAAGGGCGAAGCCGGCCGGCTGTTGATCGCGGGCGGCAATGAAGGCATGAATGGCGCCGTCAGGCTGGCCGGGGAGGCGGCGCTGCGCTGCGCCACCGGGTTGGTGCGCATCGTCAGTCATCCTGCACATGCGCAGCTCCTGAACTTGCACCGGCCCGAGCTGATGACGGCAGCCTTCCCGGAATTCAGTCACTGGGACTGGGGTGATGCACTGGTACTGGGGCCGGGGCTGGGCCGCGACCCATGGGCCGAGGCCTTGTTCGACGCGGCCATGGACAGCGGTCTGCCCATGGTGATCGATGCGGATGCCCTGTATTTTCTCGCCGGAAACAAGGTGCGCCTGCCGGCCGTTCGGCCCTGGGTATTGACGCCGCATCCGGGGGAAGCCGCGGTGCTGCTGGAGTGCAGCCTGGCGGACGTTGAGGCGGATCGGATGGCGGCGGTGCGTACCATCCAGCGGCAATATGGTGGTGTGGTGGTGCTCAAGGGGGCCGGCAGCTTGATCGCGAATGAGCACCATGTCAGTTTATGTCATTATGGTAATCCCGGTATGGCCTCGGGGGGTATGGGCGACCTGTTATCTGGTATAATCGGCGCCTTTATGGCTCAGGGCGTGAGCCCTGCCCTGGCGGCCCCCCTGGCGGTGTGCCTGCACGGCCTGGCCGGTGACAGGGCGGCGGCCGAAGGAATGCTTGGCTTGCTGGCATCGGATTTGTTATCTCCACTAAGAAGCCTTATTAATCAAGTAGATGAAAATGACAATAAATAAGTGGACCCTGGTATTAAACGATGAAGGGGAGACCCTGGCCCTGGGACAAAAGTTGGCCCAGGCCTGCAGCGAAGCCGCGGTCATTTTTCTGCATGGCGAGCTGGGGGCCGGTAAAACGACCCTCAGTCGGGGAATTATCACTGCCCTGGGCCATGAAGGAAAAGTCAAAAGCCCGACTTATACCCTGGTCGAGCCCTATCAGACCCCGGCCTGGCAAATATACCACTTCGATCTTTATCGCCTGGCAGACCCGGAAGAGTTGGAATATATGGGCATTCGAGATTATTTTACTCAGGACAGTTTGTGTCTGATCGAATGGCCGGAGCGAGGTCATGGCATCCTGCCGCCGGCGGATCTGGAAATTACCCTCAGCTATGAAGGCATGCGGCGCATGGCGTTATTGGAGGCCCGCACCTCGGTAGGCGTGGCGTTGCTGGAGAAAGTACAAGCGTGAAGTCGATAGTTGCTTTTTTCTTTATGCTGTTCAGCGTGTCGGCCTGGGCCAATCAGCTGGAAAGTATCCGTATCTGGCCTTCGCCGGACAATACCCGTATCGTGCTGGACATGGGATCGGCCCCCAACTACGAATATTTTATGCTCAACGATCCCCACCGTCTGGTGGTGGATTTGCGGCAGACCCAAAGCCGAGTCAATTTTGGTGCCATTACCAACAACAGCGAACTGATCACCCGCATTCGGGACAGCAAGCCGGCGACGGCGGGCGGTTACCGGCTGGTCTTTGAACTCACGTCCGGGGTCAAGCCGGTGGTGTTCCCGCTGGCGCCGGCCGGAGAGTACGGTCATCGCCTGGTTGTCGATCTGCCCTATGCCGACTCGAGCCGGGCACCGCAACAGGTAGTACGATCCGCGGCGCCGGTGGGCCAGAAAGAAATCGTGGTGGCCATCGATCCCGGCCACGGCGGGGAAGACCCGGGGGCCATAGGGCCGCGCAAAAACCGGGAAAAACACATTACTCTGTCTGTCTCCCGTCGCCTGGCCGAACTTATCAACCAGGAGCCGGGCATGAGGGCGGTGCTGACCCGTACCGGAGATTACTTCGTCAACCTTAACCAGCGCTCTGAAATTGCCCGCAAGGCCAAGGCGGATCTGTTGTTGTCCATTCACGCCGACAGTGTCGCCAACCAGGGCCCGCGCGGGGCCTCTGTCTGGGTGCTGTCGTCCAACCGGGCCAACCGGGAAATGGCCAGTTGGCTGGAAAAACAGGAACGCCAATCCGAGTTGCTCGGCGGAGTGGGGGAAGTGATCTCCCAGACCGACGGCAACCCCTATCTGACCCGAACTTTCCTCGACCTGTCGATGGACAGGTCCCGGGCCGACAGCTACGCCATCAGCGAGCATATTCTGTCGGCCATGGGGCGTGTGGTGCGTCTGCACAAGAGCAAGCCCGAGCATGCGAGCCTGGCGGTATTGAAGTCGCCGGATATTCCCTCCATCCTGATCGAGGCTGGCTTTATCTCCAATCCCCAGGAGGAGCAGTTGCTGATCACTGCCGATCATCAGCAGAAGATCGCCCAGGCGGTGTTCAACGGCGTGAAGTCCTATTACCGGCAGAACCCGCCCAGCGGCACCATGATGGCCAGTCAGCCAGCCCAGGGCGGCGCGCGCCAGCATACGGTCCGCTCCGGGGAAAGCCTGTCGCTGATCGCCCAGCGCTACGGTATCAGTGTCAGCCTGCTAAAAGGCCATAATCGATTGCAGTCCGATGTGGTGCGCATTGGCCAGGTACTGGATATTCCGGGGAGCTGATATGCCAATCCAGATACTGCCGGCGCGACTGGCCAACCAGATTGCCGCCGGTGAAGTGGTGGAGCGGCCGGCGTCGGTGGTCAAGGAACTGGTGGAAAACAGCCTGGATGCCGGTGCTACCCGGATCGAGGTGGATATCGAGAAAGGCGGGGCCAAGCTGATCCGCATTCGCGATAACGGCGGCGGCATTGCCAAGGATGAACTCACCCTGGCGCTGTCGCGTCACGCGACGTCCAAGGTCAGTACACTGGAGGATCTGGAACAGATCCTGAGTCTGGGCTTTCGTGGCGAGGCGCTGGCCTCGATCAGTTCGGTATCCCGCCTGTTGCTCACCTCCAAGCCGGCGGCGCAGGCTCAGGCCTGGCAGGCGATGGCGGAGGGCCGGGAAATGGAAGTCAAGGTGCAACCGGCTTCCCACCCCAACGGCACCACGGTGGAAGTGGCGGATCTGTTTTTCAATACCCCGGCGCGGCGCAAGTTTCTGCGCGCCGAAAAAACCGAATTCGGCCATATCGATGAGGTCATCCGACGTATCGCCCTCAGCCGGTTCGATATCAGCCTGACCTTGCGTCATAACGGCAAGCCGGTGCGTCAGTACCGGGCGGGTACCCTGCCGTCCCAGCAAGACAAGCGCCTGGCGGCGGTATGCGGCCCGGCTTTTATCGGTTCGGCGCTCCGGCTCGACAGCGAGCACCACGGGCTGCGGCTGTGGGGCTGGCTGGCTCCGCCCGAAGCGGCCCGGGCCCAGGCCGATCTTCAATATACCTATGTCAACGGTCGCATGATGCGTGACAAACTGCTCAATCATGCGGTGCGTCAGGCTTACGGCGATCGCTTGCCGGCCGATGGCAATGCGGCCTTTGTGCTCTATCTGGAGCTGGACGCGCGGGAGGTGGATGTCAACGTACATCCGGCCAAGCACGAAGTGCGTTTTCATCAGGCCAGACTGGTACACGATTTTATCTATCAGGTGTTGGTACAGGCGCTGGCGCATCGCCCGGCCGCCCAGGCTAGCCGGGTAGCAGAACCGCCGGTGGATTATGACGAGGTCTCCCGCCCTTCCGCGCCGGTAAGCTTCCAGGCGCCGAGCCACGGTTATGGCGGAGGAAGAGAGGGGCGAGCCGGCGGCGGGCTGAGCCGGCGGGAGTGGCAGGGCATGACGGGCTTGCTGACCACGCTGGCTCCTCAGCATCAGGCACCGGCTGCCGGGACGACAACCGCTTCCCTGCCTGAAATGGACAGCCAGCCACTGTTGCTGCTCAGGGAGCGAGTCCTGGTGGTATTGCACCAGGAGCAGCTCTGGCTGTGTGATCTGGCCGGTGCCGGTGTCTATGAGAACGGCCGGGTGTTGCTCGAGGTCTGGCAGCAGGGGCTGACGCCGCAGCCCCTGCTGCTGCCCATCAGTATCCCGCTGGATGAACAGCAGCAGTTGGGGTTGACACGACATCGGCAGACACTGCAAAAGCTGGGCCTGGAGTTGAAAAGCGGTAGCAAAGGCACCATTATCCTGACCCGGGTACCGCAACCTTTGCGTCATGCGGATCTGGCGCGGTTGTTCCCCGAACTGTTGGCTCGGCTGGATAGTGATGCCGAAAGCCAGCCCCGGGCGTTGTGCCAGTGGCTGGCCGAGCAAGGGCCGGCGCGCCGGCAAGGCTGGTCCATGGCCGAAGCGGTGACCCTGTGGCAACGGTTGCTGCCGCATCTGCCCGCCACCTTCGGCGAGCTTTCTTTTTTGCAGCCGGTAGCGATAGAGCAACAACTAGACAGGTGGATGGATGGGGACTGAACCCCTCGCAATATTTTTAATGGGTCCCACGGCCTCAGGCAAGACCAGCCTGGCCATGGCGTTGTGCCGGGAGTTGCCCTGTGAGCTGATCAGCGTCGACTCGGCGCTGGTCTATCGGGGGATGGATATCGGTACCGCCAAACCCAGCCCGCAGGAGCAGGCGGAGGCGCCTCACCGGCTGATTGACCTGCTCGATCCGTCGCAGGCTTATTCAGCTGCCGATTTCCGCCGTGATGCGTTGGCGGCCATGGCTGAGATCAGTGCTGCCGGTCGCATCCCGCTGCTGGTCGGCGGCACCATGCTTTACTTCAAGGCATTGCTGGAGGGGCTATCCCCCCTGCCCAGTGCCGATGCCGGCATCAGGGCGCAGATTGAAGCCGAAGCGGCCCGGTTCGGCTGGGAGCAGCTACATCGTCAGCTGGCCGATACCGATCCGGTGGCGGCCGCCAGAATTCATCCCAATGATCCCCAGCGCCTGTCCAGGGCATTGGAAGTTTTTCGCATTTCCGGTAAAACGCTCACAGAATTGACACAACACAAGGATGATCCCCTGCCTTACAAAGTGTTACAGTTCGCGATTGCGCCCAAGGAACGGTCCCTGTTGCACCGGCGTATCGCCGACCGTTTCCGATTGATGCTCGAGCAGGGATTCGAACAGGAAGTCAGGGCCCTGTACCAGCGCGGCGATCTGCATCCGAACCTGCCGTCCATTCGCTGTGTTGGCTACCGGCAAATGTGGGATTACCTGAATGGCGTAGTCGGCTATGATGAAATGGTGGAGCGGGGGATCGCCGCTACCCGGCAATTGGCCAAGCGGCAACTGACCTGGCTCAGGAGCTGGCCGGACATACACTGGCTGGATACTGATAACAAAGAGGCCGGTCTTCACCTGATCGAGCAGGTGAGGCTGGCGCTCAATGAAAGACAACAATAACAATTTCCACAATTACAAAAGATAAGGACAACAAGATGGCTAAGGGACAATCTCTGCAGGATCCGTTTCTGAATGCACTGCGACGCGAGCGGATCCCCGTCTCTATTTATCTGGTGAATGGCATCAAGCTACAGGGCCAGGTTGAGTCGTTCGATCAATTCGTTATTCTGCTGAAAAACACCGTCAGTCAGATGGTGTACAAGCATGCGATTTCGACCGTAGTGCCGGCGAGGCCGGTACACCATCAGGCACCGTCGCCCGGTGGTGCCGAGCAAGCCGATACCGAGCAGGATCAGGATTGATCATGAGTCGGTGCCGTTGCTTACGGCATTATCCTTTGCATACTACCCTATCCGCACGACGGAGGAAGCGCCTTGTTTGAGCGTTATCAAGGTGGCGAGTCCGCCATTTTGGTTCATATTAATTTTGCCGATGATGACGAGCGGGAAGCGCTGGATGAACTCGAGCTGCTGGCCGATTCCGCCGGGGTCGGTACCTGTGCGGTGGTCACCGCCAGTCGGGGAGCGCCCCAGTCCAAGTTTTTTATCGGCACCGGCAAGGTAGAAGAACTGGCCGCCCTGGTGCAGATGCATCAGGCCGACGTGGTAATCTTCAACCACAGCCTGAGCCCGGCCCAGGAGCGAAACCTGGAACGGGAGGTCAAGTGCCGGGTGCTGGATCGCACCGGCCTGATCCTGGATATTTTCGCCCAGCGTGCCCGTACCCATGAGGGGAAACTGCAGGTCGAACTGGCCCAGCTGCGACACCTGTCGACCCGCCTGGTCAGGGGGTGGACCCACCTGGAGCGGCAAAAAGGCGGTATCGGTCTGCGTGGTCCGGGTGAAACCCAGCTGGAGACCGACCGGCGGTTGCTGCGGGAGCGGATCAAGTACATCCAGAAACGGTTGGAGAAAGTGTCCCGTCAGCGGGAGCAGGGGCGCCGGGCGCGTAAGCGCAACGAGATCCCGACCCTGTCATTGGTGGGCTATACCAACGCCGGCAAGTCGACCCTCTTCAACCGGCTGACCCAGGCCGGGGTCTATGCCGCGGATCAGTTGTTCGCCACCCTGGATCCCACCCTGCGCAAGATAGATTTGCCCGACGCCGGGCCGGTGATCCTGGCCGACACAGTGGGTTTTATCCGGCACCTGCCCCATGATCTGATCGCCGCCTTCAAAGCCACGCTGCAGGAAACCCGCGATGCGGATTTGCTGCTGCACGTGGTGGACTGTGCCGATGAACAGATGCAGGACAATATCCATGAGGTCAACTCGGTGCTTGAACAGATCGAGGCCGACGAAGTGCCGGTGTTGCTGGTGTTCAACAAGATTGACAAACTGGAGCAGCCCAGCCCGCGGATCGAGCTCAATGACGAAGGGCTGCCCCGTGCCGTTTGGCTATCGGCGCAAGAAGCTTTGGGGATCGACGGTCTCCTTGAGGCGTTGAACCAGTTATTGGCCGGGGTGCTGGTCGAGCATCAACTGACCCTGCCGCCTTCGGCAGCCAGGCTGCGCAGTCGGCTTTATGCCCTGAATGGGGTCGTTAGCGAGTCTTTTGGGGAGCAAGGGGAGTTTGTGGTCGGCATCCGGCTGCAGCAGGCCGACTGGCACCGACTGCTCAAACAGGAAGGCGAACAGCTAGAGCGCTTTATAAGCGATTGATTGCTTGGTAAAGTTACTTTCACAAACCAGAAAGACGGAGATACAAATGGCTTGGAATGAGCCTGGAAATGGTGGCAAAGACCGTGACCCCTGGGGGAACAACGGCAAACATCAGGGTCCGCCAGATCTGGATCAGGTGATTCGTAACCTGAGTAGTAAATTAGGTGGGCTGTTGGGTAACCGTAGCGGTGGAAACGGCGGCGGTGCCGGAATAGGTACCTTCGGTATCGTCGTGGGGCTGGTGATTGCGACGGTGGTGTGGGTGGTCAGCGGCTTCTACACCATCGGTGAAGCCCAGCGGGGCGTGGTGTTGCGTTTTGGCAAGTTTTACCAAACCGTTGACCCCGGCCTGAGTTGGAAGGCGACCTTTATCGATCGGGTGTACCCGGTGGATGTGGAAACCGTGCGTTCCCAGCCGGCGTCCGGCTTTATGCTGACCCGGGACGAAAACCTGGTCCGCGTCGAGATGGACGTGCAATACCGGGTGTTCGAGCCCCGCGACTATCTGTTCAATGTAACCAATGCCGATGACAGTCTGCACCAGGCCCTCGACAGTGCCCTGCGCTACGTGGTTGGTCACAGTACCATGGACGATGTGCTGACCGTTGGTCGGGAACGGGTTCGCCAGGAAACCCGGGCGTTGCTGGAGGAGATCATCGATCCTTACCAGCTTGGCCTGATGGTGCTGGATTTGAACTTCCTACCGGCGCGCCCGCCGGAAGAAGTGAAGGACGCCTTCGATGACGCCATTGCGGCGCAGGAAGATGAACAGCGCTTTATCCGTGAAGCCGAAGCCTATGCCCGTGAAATAGAGCCCAAGGCCCGTGGTCAGGCCGAGCGTCTGCTGCAGGAGGCCGAAGCCTATAAAGAGCAGGTCGGATTCCGTGCCGAAGGTGAGGTGGCGCGCTTCCGTGAACTCTTGCCGCAGTACCAGCGTCAACCTGATCTGGCCCGCCAGCGTATTTACCTGGAAACCATGGAAGAGATCTACAGCAAGGTCAACAAGGTGATTGTGGATACTCCCGAGGGCAGCAACAGCTTGCTGTATCTGCCGTTGGATAAATTGGCCGAGCAGCAGGCCGGCAGGACGATCAGGGTGGATCCCAATATCATCACCTCTGATTATTTGAACGGCAATGCTCCCGTGAGTCAGGACAGCGGTCAGTTAAGGCCGGGTTCAGATCGAAATGCTATTCGTCCGACAGGGAGAAACTAAGCGATGAAAAGAGTATTACTCGTTGTTCTCGGCCTGGTTGTTATCGTGCTGTACTCTTCGGTATTCGTGGTCGGCGAAGGCGAACGCGGCATAGTGCTGCAATTCGGCAAGGTGAAGCGGGAGCAGGGCTCAGACCTGCCTACCGTCTATCAGCCGGGCCTGCACTTCAAGGTGCCGATGATCGATCAGGTACGCAAGCTCGATGCCCGTATCCAGACCCTGGATGATCAGGTCGACCGTTTCGTGACCTCGGAGAAGAAAGATCTGATCATCGATTCCTACGTCAAGTGGCGGATCGACAACTTTGCCCAGTATTACCTGGCAACCGGCGGCGGCAACCGGCTGCAGGCCGAAAACCTGCTGCGCCGGCGGATCAACAACAGCCTGCGTTCCGAGATCGGTAGCCGGACCATCCGTGATATCGTGTCCGGTGAACGAGGCGATGTGATGGAAAGTGCGTTGCGCGGCTTGTTGGAGTCGTCCTCCGAGCTGGGTATCAAGGTGCTGGACGTGCGGATCAAGCAGATTAACCTGCCGACCGAGGTGTCCAACTCTATCTATCAGCGGATGCGTGCCGAACGGACCGCGGTGGCGCGGGAGCACAGATCCGAAGGGCGCGAGCAGGCGGAAATCCTGAAGGCCGAGGCGGACCGCCGGGTCACGGTGATGATCGCAGAAGCCCAGCGTAACTCCCGTACCCTGCGCGGTGAAGGGGATGCCCTGGCGGCCCGTATTTACGCCGATGCCTACTCGGCGGATCCCGAGTTCTTCAGCTTCATCCGCAGCCTCGAAGCTTATCGCAAGAGCTTCGAGCACGGTGGCGACATGATGATCCTGAAACCGGAAGGGGATTTCTTCCGCTACCTGAAGGATCCGTCAGGAATCAACTGATAAACCATAAGCCCGGGCCACCGGGCTTTTTTCTGCGCGATTTTTTCCACCGATCTCCTGCTTCGATTATTCCGACCTTGGTCAAAATTTGTTAGACTCCATTTTTAACAACTCAACAGTTAGTGAAAATGGGACAAAACGTTGTTGTACTAGGCACCCAATGGGGTGACGAAGGCAAGGGTAAGGTCGTCGACCTGCTGACTGACAAAGCCCGTTATGTTGTACGTTATCAGGGCGGCCACAACGCCGGACACACCCTGGTCATCGACGGTAAGAAAACCGTCCTCCATCTGATTCCTTCCGGTATTCTGCGTGACAACTGTACCTGTGTGATCGCCAACGGGGTGGTGCTGTCTCCCGAGGCCCTGCTGAAAGAAATGGCAGGCCTGGAGGAAAGCGGCATTCCGGTGCGTGAGCGTCTGGTGCTGAGCGAGGCCTGTCCGCTGATCCTGCCATATCATGTCGCCATGGATATTGCCCGGGAGAAAGCCCGTGGCGCCAAAGCCATCGGCACCACCGGCCGTGGCATCGGTCCGGCCTACGAGGACAAGGTGGCCCGCCGTGGCCTGCGTGTGGGCGACCTGTTCGACATGACCACCTTCGCCGACAAGCTGAAGGAAGTGGTGGCTTACTATAACTTCCAGCTTACCGGCTTCTACGGTGCCGAAGCCGTTTCCTACGACGCAGTGCTGGAACAGGCCAAGGGTTATGCCGGGCTGTTGACCAGCATGGTGGTCGATGTGACCGATATGCTCGACAAGGCCCGCCGTAACGGCGAGAAGATCATGTTCGAAGGGGCCCAAGGCACCCTGCTGGATATCGATCACGGCACTTATCCCTATGTGACCTCTTCCAACACCACCGCCGGCGGTGTGGCCACCGGCTCCGGTTTTGGCCCCTGCTATGTGGACTATGTGCTGGGTATCATCAAGGCCTATACCACTCGGGTAGGCTCGGGTCCTTTCCCCACCGAGCTGTTTGATGAAGTGGGCGAGTTCCTGGGCGTTAAAGGCCATGAATTCGGCGCCACCACCGGCCGCAAGCGTCGCACCGGCTGGCTGGATGCGGTAGCGATGAAGCGTGCCATTCAGGTCAACTCCATCTCCGGCTTCTGCCTGACCAAGCTGGACGTGCTGGACGGGCTGAAAGAGGTGAAGATCTGTGTGGGCTACCAAATGCCCGACGGTTCGGTGAAGGATGTACCGCCGATGGCGGCCGAGGGCTATGAAACCGTCAAGCCGGTGTATGAATCGATGCCTGGCTGGAGCGACAATACCTTCGGTGTGACCACGGTGGAAGGCCTGCCCCAGGCGGCACGCGATTATATCAAGCGGATCGAAGAGATCACCGGGGTACCGGTGGACATCATCTCTACCGGCCCGGATCGTGCCGAGACCATGATACTGCGCCATCCCTTTGAAGCCTGAGCTTCGCGGTAACACAGTCAAAGCGCCAGCCCCAGGGCTGGCGTTTTTTTGTCTATTACCCCGGTGAGGCGTGAAGGGCGAGGAAAAAACCAGCAGTAACATCCAGGCATTTGCCGGCGTTAAAGTCTCTGAAGCTAGCCTCACACCTCACGGCGTCAGCGGGTGCGCTCTACCGCCAGGTGGGCGAGATCGACCAGCGCCGCCTTGTGTTCAGACTCTGGCAGCACGGCGAGGCTGGCGATGGCTTTTTGTGCTTCCTGCTGGGCTCGTTCCCGGCTGTACTCGAGGGCGTGGGTGTCGGCCAGGATAGCCATGATTTCATCGAGGTGGTCCATGCCGGTGCGGTTGGCGATGGCATCGCGGATCCGCGCCCGTTGGGACTCACTGCCGACCGCCATGGCGCGCAGCAGCGGCAGGGTCGGCTTGCCCTCGGCCAGGTCGTCACCGACGTTTTTGCCCATGTCACCGGCGTCCGAACTGTAGTCCATGATGTCGTCTACCAGTTGGAAGGCGGTGCCCAGGTACTTGCCGTAGTCGAGCATGGCCTGCTCCACTTCCGGCGGCTGATGGGTCAGCACGGCAGCCAGGCGGGTGGCGGCCTCGAACAGCTTGGCGGTCTTGCAGTAGATCACCTGCATATAGCTGTCTTCGGTGGTATCCGGATCGTTGCAATTCATCAGCTGCAGCACCTCGCCTTCGGCGATGATGTTGGTGGCGTCGCTCAGGATATGCATGATCTTCATGTTGTCGAGCTCGGTCATCATCTGGAAGGCGCGGGTGTAGAGAAAATCGCCCACCAGTACGCTGGCCGCGTTGCCGAACAGGGCATTGGCCGTGTCACGGCCCCGGCGCAGATCCGATTCGTCCACTACGTCATCATGCAGCAGGGTAGCGGTGTGGATAAATTCGATAATGGCGGCGAGTTTGATATGGGACTCGCCGGCAAAGCCCAGGGCCCGGGCCGCCAGCACGGTCAGCATGGGCCGCATGCGCTTGCCGCCGGCGCTGACGATATAGAAGCCGAGCTGATTGATCAATGCCACGTCCGATTGCAGCCGCGACATGATAAGGTCGTTGACCGCTTGCATGTCCTGCTCGGTCAGTTGTTTTACCCTGTTGATATCTACCATAAAATTTTAAGCCGGACGGTGCAGTCTATAGCCATTGGTGATAGGATTTTACACGATTTGTCATAGGGATAAACCCGCCCGGCGGGGCTTCGGCCAGAAACCGGGAAGGTGTGTTTTTTTTGCTGTTCTACCCTTGTCTAAGGGGATCATTTTGCGTACAATGCGCGGCCATTGTAGAACAGTTTTAGTGCACGGCCCGAAGAGGGTAAAAGTGCCATATTCGGAGTTATAAACATGTACGCGGTAATCCAAAGCGGCGGAAAACAGCACCGTGTAGCCGAAGGCCAGGTTGTTCGTCTGGAGAAGCTGGACGTTGAGACCGGCGCTTCTGTCGAGTTCGACAAGGTGCTGATGGTTGCCCAAGGTGAAGACGTTAAAGTAGGTGTACCCTACGTAGACGGCAGCAAAGTAGTTGCAGAAGTCGTAGCTCACGGTCGTGGCAAAAAAGTCAAGATCGTCAAGTTCCGTCGTCGTAAGCACTCTCGCAAACAGCAGGGTCACCGTCAGTGGTTCACTGAAGTGAAAATCACTGGTATCAGCGCCTAAGAGAGGAGTTAAGTTCCATGGCACACAAAAAAGCAGGCGGCTCAACTCGTAACGGTCGCGATTCAGAAAGTAAACGCCTTGGCGTTAAGCGTTTTGGCGGTGAGTCTGTCCTGGCGGGCAACATCATCGTGCGCCAACGTGGTACCAAGTTCCACGCCGGCGATAACGTAGGTCTGGGCAAAGATCACACCCTGTTCGCCAAAGCCAACGGCAAGGTGAAGTTCGAGGTGAAAGGTCCGCACAACCGCAAGTTTGTCAGCATTGTAGCCGAGTAAGCTACAAGCAGAACTGAAAAAGCCCCGCCCACCGGCGGGGCTTTTTGCTTTACGAAAAGCACATTCGGCGTTTGGGCCGGATATACTGGGCTCAGCAAGCGAATGGGAGAACAATGCAATGAAGTTTGTCGATGAAGCAGAGGTCCGGATTGAGGCCGGTGATGGTGGTAACGGCTGCATCAGCTTCCGCCGTGAGAAGTACGTTCCCAACGGAGGACCCGACGGTGGCGATGGCGGTGATGGCGGTGACGTTTACCTGCTGGCTGATGAAAACCTCAATACCCTGATCGACTATCATTTTGAACGTTTTCACCGGGCCGAGCGGGGCGAAAACGGTCGCGGTGGTAACTGTACCGGCAAGCGCGGCAAGGATCTGGTGCTGACGGTGCCGGTGGGCACCCGTGCCAAAGACGAGATGACCGGTGAGATCCTCGGCGATCTGACCCGTCACGGCCAGAAGCTGCTGATCGCCAAAGGCGGTTTTCACGGTCTCGGCAATACCCGTTTTAAAAGCTCGGTCAACCGGGCGCCACGGAAAAAGACCAACGGGACCCCGGGCGAGATCCGCAATGTGTTGCTGGAACTGCTGCTGCTGGCCGACGTCGGCCTGTTGGGGTTGCCGAATGCGGGTAAGTCCACCTTTATCCGCTCGGTGTCTGCGGCCAAACCCAAGGTCGCCGATTACCCCTTTACCACCCTGGTACCCAACCTGGGGGTCGTACGTTGTGATGGCCAGAAAAGCTTCGTGGTCGCCGACATCCCCGGCCTGATTGAAGGTGCGGCGGACGGTGCCGGCCTGGGGATCCGCTTCCTCAAGCACCTGGAACGTTGTCGGGTATTGCTGCACATGATCGATGTATTGCCGGTGGACGGCTCCGATCCGGCGGATAATGCCGATATTATCGTCAATGAGCTGGCCCAGTACAGCGACGCCCTGGCGGCCAAGCCGCGCTGGCTGGTATTCAACAAGCTGGATCTGGTGCTGGAAGAGGAAGCCGAGACCATCATCGAGCGGGTGGTGGAGCTGTTGGACTGGCAGGGGCCCGTCTTCCGTATCACTGCCATCAGCAAGGAAGGCACCCGTGAGCTGACCCAGGCGTTGATGGGCTTCCTCGACGAGCATCCGCGCAGTCAGGAAGAGCTGGAGGCGGCACGGGAACCGGTCAGCTTCAAATGGGATGAATATTACCAGGCTACCCTGGCCGACAGTGTGGACGAGGATGAAGATGACGGCGACTGGGATGATGAAGAAGACGATGGCCACGTTGTCTATACCCGGGAATAAGCCATGATAGTGTCGTTGATCGTCGCCATGACCCGGGAGCGGGTCATCGGCAGGGACAACCAGATGCCCTGGCACCTGCCGGCGGATCTGGCTTATTTCAAGCAGACGACCCTGGGCAAGCCGGTGGTGATGGGGCGTAATACCTTTGCCTCCATCGGTAAGCCCTTGCCCGGGCGGCGGAATATCATCGTCAGCACGAGTCTGAGTGACGCGCCGGCAGGAACCGAACTGGTGGCTTCCCCGGCCGAAGCGCTGGCATTGGTGGCCGATGAAGCCGAAGTGATGATCATCGGCGGCGGCCAGCTCTATGCGGCCTTTATGCCGCTGGCGAGCCGATTGTACCTGACCTTGATCGACGCCAGTCTGGAGGGGGATACCCGTTTCCCCGTGGTCGGGGAGGAGTGGCGGCTGGTGTCGGAACAGCGACGGCCGGCGGATGAGCGTAATGCTTACGAGTGCCGTTTTCAGCGGCTGGAGCGCCGGTTGCGGGAAGCTCAGCCGGCGTAGGCGGGGCAGGGGGTGCTGAGCCGTTCCCCGTTCTCCCAACACAGCAGGGTCAGGCTTCCCCCCCAGACACAGCCGGTGTCCAGCGCATGGATACCGGCTGTGTCGCACTTGCCTTCCAGGGCCGCCCAGTGCCCGAAGATCAGCGGTGGATCCCGATGGCCTCCGCGTAGCTCAAACCAGGGATGCAAACTGACCGGAGCTTCTGCCAGTGTCGCTTTATGGGCAAAGTCGAGCCGGCCATCCGGGTGACACAAGCGCATGCGGGTAAAGGCATTGATGGTATAGCGCAGTTGCTCAAGCTCGGTGAGATCCTCCTGCCAGCTGTCCGGTTGGTTGCCGTACATCTGTTGCAACCGCACTCTGTACTGGGGGGAGCGCAGTTCGGCTTCTGCCTGCCGTGCCGCTGTGCGGGCCTGCTCCAGGTTCCACTGGGGCGGGATACCGGCATGGGTCATCACAAAACCATGCTGTTCATGTTCGGCCAACAGGGGTTGGTGGCGCAGCCAGTACAACAGATCGGCCTGGTCAGCCGCATTCAGTATCTCATCTATCTTATCGGCGGCCTTGGGGCGGCCGATACCGTTGGCCACGGCCAGCAGGTGCAGATCATGATTACCGAGTACCACGGTAGCTGCATTGCCGAGGCCGACGATACGGCGCAGGCAGCCGAGGGAGTCGGGTCCCCGGGCGACCAGATCACCGGTGAGCCAGAGCCGATCTCGGGAAGGATTGAACCCTACCTCGGACAGCAGCTGATCCAGCTCTTTCAGGCAGCCCTGCAGGTCGCCAACCAGGTAAGTCGACATCAGTTGATCAGGTTCGGCAGGGCCAGCCGAAAGGCATCTATCGGGGCCTGGAATTCACTGCCGTCATCCAGTGCCATGGTATAACTGCCCTCCATGACCCCGACCGGGGTTTCCAGGCTGACACCACTGGTATAGGTATATTGTTCACCCGGAGCTATTCTGGGCTGTTCCCCGACCACACCGCTGCCTTCCACCTCGATAATCTTGCCGTTGGCATCGGTAATGAGCCAACGCCGGCTCATCAGCCTGACGCGTTCGCTGCCCGTATTCTTGATGGTAATGGTATAGGCGAACACATAATGCTGTTCGTCGGGCGCGGAGCGATCTGCGAGGTATTGGGGCTGAGTCGTGATATGAATGGCTCCGGGCGACATTATTGTTCCTTTTGTTGGGCCAGGGCGTTGGCCAGAACCACGTATTGGGCCAGGCTCAGTTGCTCGGGGCGGGCGGAAGGATCCAGGCCCAGTTCGGTCAGCTGCTCGGCACTGAACAGGTGTTGTAGGCTGTTGCGAATGGTCTTGCGCCGCTGCCCGAAGGCATCGGCGGCGACCCGGGACAGGCAATTGATGTCCTGGGCCGGATAGGGAGGGGTGGCGTAGGGCAGCAGTTTGACCACGGCCGACTCCACCTTGGGGGCCGGCTTGAACGCCTCGGGTCCGACTTCCAGCACCGGCACCACCTGACAGTAATACTGGGCCATTACGCTCAGCCTGCCATAGGCCTTGCTGCCCGGACCGGCGGCCAGCCGGTTGACCACTTCCTTCTGCAGCATAAAGTGCATGTCTTCCACCAGCGGGGCGAACTCGAACAGGTGGAACATCAGTTGGGTAGAGATGTTATAGGGCAGGTTTCCGAAAATTTTCAGCTTCTTGCCCGGCTCCAGCAGGGTACCGAAGTCAAACTTCATGGCATCTGCCTGATGGATATTGAGCTTGTCCTTGAGGAAGGGGTGGCTAGCCAGCCGGGCGGCCAGATCGCGGTCCAGCTCCACTACGTTGAGGCGGTGGATATGATCGCATACCGGGCCGGTGAGGGCGCCGAGGCCGGGGCCGATCTCGACCATGGTGAAGTCATCGCTGGGGTGGATGGCATCGACTATCTGATCGATGATGTAGTCATCGTGCAAAAAATTCTGGCCAAAGCGCTTACGGGCCTTGTGACCTTGGTGGACCTTACTATTCATCGCGTTTTTCTATCATTTCAATGGCTTGATTAACTGCGCACAGCATGCTGCCCGCATCGATTTTATCGGTTCCGGCCAATTCCAGGGCGGTGCCGTGATCCACCGAAGTACGGATAAAAGGCAAACCCAGGGTAATGTTCACGGCCTTGCTGAAACCGATGTATTTGAGTACCGGCAGCCCCTGGTCGTGGTACATGGCCAGGAAGGCATCGGCATCCTGCATATATTTGGGTTGGAATACGGTGTCCGAAGACAGCGGGCCCACCAGATCCATGCCTTCGGCCCTGAGCTGGTCGAGGGTGGGGATAATGATATCCAGTTCTTCGCGGCCCAGGTGGCCGTCTTCTCCGGCGTGGGGGTTGAGCCCGCACACATAGATGCGAGGCTGGGGGATACCGAACTTGGCTTTCAGCTCTGCGTGCAGGATGCGGGTGATCTTGCTGAGCCGATCGGGGGTGATGGCCCTGGCGACGTAGGCCAGCGGGATATGGGTGGTGACCTGGGCTACCCGCAGGCCGGGAGTCGCCAGCAGCATCACTACATCCGGTACATTGGCCTGCTGGGCAAAAAATTCGGTGTGGCCGCTGAAGGAGACTCCGGCCTTGTTGATGATGCCCTTGTTGACCGGCCCGGTGACCACGGCGGCAAATTCACCGTTCATATTGCCATCCGAAGCCCGCTTCAGGGTTTCCAGTACATAGAGGCCGTTGGCTTCATCCAGTTTGCCGGGTACCGCCGGTTTGGCGAGCCGAACCGGTTCTATGGTCAGGGTGCCGGCCCGCTGCGGCCGGGGGGGCCGCTCGGGGTGGTAGGGCTGAAGGGTCAGTTTCTTGCCCAAGGCTTCGGCCCGACGCTGGAGCAGTTCGGGATCGGCAATGACCACCAACTCGACCGGCCAGTCGTGTTCGGCCAGCGCCTGCATCAGTTCGGGACCGATACCGGCCGGTTCGCCGGGGGTTATGGCTATGCGTTTACAAGTCACAGTTCACCGTTGGATAAATTGGTGTCGACGATACGGATATAGGCTTCATCCCTCAGCTCATCCAGCCAGGTCTGCACTTCTTCGGTAAAGCGACGATTAAAAATAAGCTGATAGGCTCTTTGCTCCGTGGCCTGTTCGGTGGCATCCATTACCCGCCGGTCTTCCAGCAGGACCAGATGCCAGCCATGCTCGGAGCGGAACGGCTCACTCAGTTGCCCGACCTTGAGTTGATTGACGGTATCACGGAAGCTGCTGACGTACATCTCCGGCGCGGCCCAGCCCAGATCGCCGCCGTTGATGGCCGATCCCGGATCCTCGGAGAACTGCTCTGCCAGCTCGGCCATGCGGACTTCTCCGGCCTGGATGGAGCGGGCAAAGCCGGCCAGCATGGATTGCGCCTTTTCTTCGCTCATGATGATGGATGGCTTGATCAAGATATGACGAGCCTTGACTTCCACCGCCTGTATGGTCTGGGCGGTACCGCCTTCCATATCGAAGATGGTCAGGATATGCAGCCCGGCGCCGGAGCGGATGGGGCCGATGATATCATCCTTGCCATGATTCTTCACGGCTTCGCTGAACAGGGAAGGCATTTCATTGATGCCCATCATGCCCCAGTCACCGCCTTCCAGCGCCTTGGGACCGGCGCTGTGGGCGATGGCGAGCTGGCGGAAATCGGCGCCTTGCCTCAGTTGGCCGAGCAGGACTTCGGCCTGGGCACTGGCCTGACGCAATTGCTCGCTGCTCGGATTGCCTGGCAGCGGCAGCAGGATATTACCGACCCGGTAGCGGGCATTGTCCTGGCCCTGCTCCTTGATCATCTGCACCACCTGCTTCACCTCCTGATCGGAGATATTGATGCGGCGGCGAACCTGGTTGCGGGCCAGCTCGCTCAGCAGGATTTCGTTGCGCACCTGTTCGCGGAACTGGGGGTAGGTCAGGCCTTCGGCGGCCACCCCGGCACGCAGCTGTTCGGCGGTCTTGCCT
Organism: Zobellella sp. DQSA1; assembly: GCF_041950555.1. Lineage (GTDB taxonomy): Bacteria > Pseudomonadota > Gammaproteobacteria > Enterobacterales > Aeromonadaceae > Oceanimonas. Next base: position 3,253,574 of record NZ_CP169531.1, on the reverse strand, counting down.
TCGCTACGGGCGATGTTATTGATGGCCTGCTCCAACTGGGTATCGGTGATGCGCAGCCCCAGCCGATCGGCCAGTTGCAGCTGCAGGCTTTCCAGAATCAGGCGTTCCAGGGCTTGTTTGCGCAGCGGTTGTTCTTCCGGCAGTGGCTGGCCAGCCGCGCGGGCACTGTGCCTGACCTGGTTGACCAGGCCTGAGAGCTGGCTTTCCAGCACCACGTCCTGATTGACGACAGCGACCACCTTATCCAGCAGCTCAACCGCCTGGCTGGTGGCCGATACTAAACCCAGACCGGCAGCGATAAGCAGTTGTTTACATCTTTTATTCATGACAGGTCCTGTGCACAGTTAAAATCAGTTATTGAGATTGAAGGGCCGATAATAAGGCAGCAGCTTGGTACCCGGGGTGAATTCCCCGCTGCCGGTACCGAGCGAGCTCAACCCCTTCAGTTCGAAGCGTAACCCGATAGTGGTTTCCTGCAGGGTGCTGGTGGGGTTGAGCAGCTTGTCCTCTTTCTGCCATTGCTCCCATACCAGGCTGACGGCCCAGCAGCAGGAGTCGTAGCGCAGTCCTATCAGACTGTCGATATTGCGATTCAGTTCAATATCCCGGTAATAACCACCGATCAGCCGCCACTGGGGGTCCAGTGGCCAGGAGAAGGTACCGCCCAGCTGATTGAGATCGTCGGTGAGCCTGGCGTCCGGGTAGTAGCGTTGGTTCAGGTGGCGGAAACCTAACTGGGCCAGCTTGCCCTGACGGTTATATTCCAGGGTAATATTGCCGGCGGCCAGCCGGTTGTTGCGGGTGTCCTGTTGGGCTTCGGTATGGACGAACCAGTTGCCGTCCAGGTTCAGGTCCCCCTCGAAAGTGAGGAAGGAGCGCTTGGTATCACTGGCGGTATCGTTCGGGAACAGCCGCACCCGGGGAGACACGAAGTTGTAGGACTGGGCAAGGGCCAGGCGCAGCCGCTCTATGCCCTCGGTGTCGTAGATACGGCTGGTAAAGCCTCCGGTCAGTTGGTTGGCATCACCGATCCTGTCCAGGCCGGCGAAACGACGGTCGCTGAACAGGCTGTAGTAGTCCTGGCGCATGTCGGTGGTGTCGTAAAGGCCGATATGATCCTGATCCTTGAAGGGGACGTACAGATACTGGAACTGGGGCTCCAGGGTCTGGGTAAAGGCCTGCCCGAACCAGGACGTATCCCGATCGAACACCAGGGTGCCGTTGAGCCGTAGCCGGGGCAGCAGCCGATCCGCGCTGGAATCCAGTTGATCCGGATTAAAACCTAGCCGGCTGTCCAGTTGTGAGGGCACATCCTGCTCATAATGGGTGTAATAGGCTCCCGCGTCGGCGGTCAGTTGCCCGGCGGGGGTATCGACCAGGGTATAAATGAGCCTGGGCTCGGCATGGAAGCGGGTAGCTTCATATACATCCCGCCCGTCGTTGGTGAAGCGGGTCAGCTCACCGTCCATGCTCAAATCGACGACGCCCAAGTGCTGGTAGCTGGTCAGCGCCAGGCTGGGCGCCAGCTGAAAGGGGGTCAGCCGTTCGGGCTTGAGGATCTGGTAGTCGCGCATTTCGGCGGTCAACTGCCAGCTACGATCATAATAGCCGCCCCGGAAGGACTGCATCAGCTGATCTTCGACCAGAATGCCCACCGGCGGGGAAAAGTCATCCACATAGGCATAATCCCAGCCGGCCACCTTGGTATAGTCCACCCGGCCGCGCCAGTGGCCTTCGGCATCGAAGCGGGCATTATGGCGCCAGTTGAACAGCCAACGTGCTTTATCCTGCCATTCGGTATCGCCGAGCTTGTCGTCGCTGTCGAGGTACTCCCCGTAAAGGGTACCACTCTGGCCCTCGACCGGCAGGTAGCGGAACTCGAGCTGGGCCGCGGTGCCGCGCCTTTCCATGTAACGTGGGGTCAGGGTGGCATCGTAGTTGGGAGCGATATTCCAGTAGTAGGGCAGCCGGATATCGACGCCGTGTTCGCTGCTGAGATCGAAGGAAGGATAGAGCAGGCCGCTCTGGCGCTCGTCCTTGACCGGGAACTTGATGTAGGGAAAGTAAAATACCGGTACCTTGCCCAGCCAGAGTACCGCGTTCCAGGCTTCACCAAACACTTCATCCTGCTCTACCCGTACCGAGCTGGCCCTGAGTTGCCAGGCCTCCTCGTTGGGCGGACAGGTGGTGTAGCTGGCGCCGCTCAGGTCGACCCTGTTGGTCTCGTCGGTCATCCGTACCTGACGGGCCTGGCCGCGGCCAGGATCTCCGTGCAACTGGTAGCGGGCCTGATCCAGCTCGGTGTCCTTGGTGTTGAGGTTACCGGTCAGGGTGCGATCGCTTTCCACGGTAATGGTGCCGTCGGTAAAGTGGATATTGCCTTCGGCCCTGATGTCCCGGCTTTGCTGCTCCAGCTCGACATAGTCGGCGTTGAACTGACGTTGTGCCTGCACCACCTGTACATCTCCCTGATACAGGATTTTGCCGTCCCGGGTGGCATTGAGGACATCGGCGGTGACGGTGATGGGAGCGTTGGTGTCATCGGCCCCCGCATCAAGGCGCAGCGGCACATGGCTGAAGCAGCGGCTGAAAGAAAAGGGGGTATCCTGGTCGGTGGTCATGGTGCCGGTCTGGGCCTGAGCCAGGCCGGAGATAAACAGCAGGGGAAAGCCGATAATCCGTATTCTCATGGGTAGACGCTCGCGTTCCTGGTCTTGGCGACACCGCCCCGATCCCGGGTTTCAGGCTGGTTGAGCTTTTGGTGTCATTACTTTATGGTAGCGGACTATGATAATGCATTCTTGCTGTCAGCACTACGGCCCTGCCTGTTACCTCGTCTATCCAGATACCGGAACCTGCTCCATGATATTAGCTGCCCACCCTTGGTCTTCACTTGTGCCGCAACCCGGCGTTACCTGGTTATATAGCACCCGTTCGGGACTGTACGAGATACGATAGATGCTGGCACATATCAAAGGAAAACTGATCGGTTTTTTATTCGGCCTGCTGATTGGGAATATTCCCGGCGCCTTGCTCGGGCTATGGCTGGGGCATTTGGTCGATAAAAAGCTGGCGAATGCCTGGCAGTTCAACAAGGGCGCGCAAGCGGAGTTTCTTTATACCACTTTTGCCACCATGGGCCATGTTGCCAAGTCCAGCGGTCGGGTCTCGGCCGAAGAGATCCGCCTGGCCGAGCAGTTGATGACCCAGATGCGGTTGCACGGTGAGCAGAGGGCGCAAGCCCAGCAGGCCTTCCGGGAAGGGAAGGACAGCGACTTTCCGTTGGTCGAGACCCTGCGCCGGTTTCGGGCCCAGATAAAGGACAGCCGCAACCTGCTGCGTTTTTTTATGGAAGTGCAGCTGCAACTGGCTTTCGCCGATGGCGAATTGCATCCGGCCGAGCGTCGCCTGCTGCACCGCATCGCTGCCGAGCTGGGCTTTTCCGAGCGTGAACTGGAACAGTTACTGGCGTTTGCCGAAGCCCAGTTGCATATGTTTCGCCAAGGGCGGGAAGGCGCGGGGGCGGGTGGCTACCGCCAGCCGCCCCGGGATCGGCTGCGTGATGCCTACCGTATCCTGGAGGTAGAGGCCGAGGTCGATGACAGCACCGTCAAGCGGGCTTATCGTCGGCAGATGTCCAAGCACCATCCCGACAAGCTGATGGCCCAGGGCCTGCCCAAGGAAATGATGGATATGGCCAAGGAAAAAGCCCAGGAAATACAGCAGGCCTGGGAAACCATCAAGGCGGCCCGTAATATCCGCTGACGAACCGGGGCGGGGGAGCTGGGAAATAGGACTGACGGGAGCCTGCTCGGTACTTAATCTTTAATCCCCAGTCCCGGCAGTTGTTATACCAAGCTGTTCTGCGGTCGTCCGGCGACAAAGGCCTCGATGTTGTCGATCAACTGATCCGCCAGCCGTTGCATGGCCGAGCGGCTGGCCCAGGCGACATGGGGGGTAAGGATGAAGTTGGGGTAGTGCAGGGCCTGCATCAGCGGGTTATCCAGTGATGGTGGTTCCTCGCTCACCACATCGAAGCCGGCCCCGCCAATCTGGTTTTGCTCCAGTGCCGCCAGTAGAGCGGCTTCGTCCACCAGTCCCCCCCGGCCGACGTTGATCAACAGGGCATCCGGTTTCATCAGTGCAAACTCCCGCGGCCCTATTAAATGGCGGGTTTCGGGGGTCAGCGGGCAGTGCAGGCTCACCACATCGGCGTGAGCCAGGACTTCGTCGAAAGGGAAGCGTCCTGGGCCGGCGGGCTGTCCCTTGCGGGCCGAGATCATTACCTTCATCCCCAGAGCCAGGGCCAGCTTTTCCAGATCCTGGGCAATGGTGCCGTAACCGACCAGTCCCAGGATCTGCCCGGCCAGATCGCGTACCGGATAGTCGAAATAACAGAACTGGCCGGCCTGTTGCCAGCGCCCGGCCGCTATCGAGGCGTGATAGGCATTAAGGCTGCGGTTCAGTGCCATGATCAGGGCCAGTGCATGTTCCGGCACCGAATTCTTTGAGTAATCACGAATATTGCAAACGGCAATACCGGCGCGGCGGCAGGCATTCAGATCGACATTATCGCTGCCGGTCGCGGCAATGGCGACCAGTTTCAGTCCGGGCAATTGGGCCAGGGTGTCGGCGTCGAGCCTGACCTTGTTGACGATGGCGATGTCCGCGTCCTGCAGCCGCGAGACTACCTGCCCGGGGACGGTTTCCTGATAGCTTTGCCACCGGTGCTCAAAACTCGGTGCGCGCAGTTCAATTTCCGGCGCCAGGGTCTGTCGGTCGAGAAATACCAGCTTCATGGATCTTTCCTTTCAAGTAGTCGGGGAGACCGGGCGGCGGTGGCAGCCAGCCCTGACGCATCAGCCAGCCCGCGATCTGTTTTTCCAGCAAGGTGTGGGCGGTGAGCCGTTGCTCCTCGTAGTCGGTTTTTTCCTGGCGGGCCACCTGCTGTCGGCGCCGCTGTCGGTTGAGGACAGTTTGGGCTTCCTCCGGCTGGCTGTAAATATCCAGCACCGGATAGCGACTGCGGGCCAGGCTGATGGCCAGCATCTGCTGCTGTCCCGGTGTTTGTGGGTGGGCGTCAAGCAGCACCAGAGCGTCCGGCTGAATCAGCTGTTCGGCATCGATTAACTGTTGGTACCAGAGGGCGGCGCTGCCTTGGGCCACGACCAGCAAGTGTGGTTCCGATTCCGTATCGGCCAGTGCTCCGGCGAGGCGGGCGGTGACCTGCTCGAGCCATTCTTGTTGTTGCGGCGGGGGAGACTCTGAAGCGGGGTCGAAGCTCAGCTGGCTGGCGTCCGGCAGCAACAGCATAAACTCCCAGCCCCGTTGCTGCCAGTATTCTGCCATGGCCAGCCATAAGTATGGTTGGCTCAGTTCGGGCCAGACCAGCAGGGTGCCTGCCGTGTCGGCCCCCTCGGCGTGAAAGTGCAACAGGCGGTATTCCGGCCGGTATTGCTCGAAGGCGGACCAGTCGAACTTGGCGGCCATGGTGGGGCTCGCCAGGACGGCCAGCCAGCCGACGAGCCACCCGAGCCTGTTCACTGCAGCTCCATCTCGAAAGGGGCGGGAGCGCTGAACGCCAGCCACTGCTTGGTTCTGGGGTGACGAAACTCCAGCGAGGCTGCATGCAGCTGCAGGTGCGGGGCCAGGGCCAGGGCTTCGCCTTCGGCATAGAGGTTATCCCCCAGTATGGGATGGCCCAGGCTCAGCATATGTACCCGCAGCTGGTGCGAGCGCCCGGTGATCGGGGTAAGCTCCATCAGGCTGCGTTTTTCCTGACGTACCAGGCAGCGCCAGTGGGTCAGGGCGTGCTTGCCGTGGACCTGGTCGACCATATGCCGGGGACGGTTGGGCCAGTCACAACAGAGCGGCAGCTCAATGCTGCCGCTGTCCTGCTCCGGACGGCCATACACCCATGCATAATAGCGCTTGGCCGTTTCCCGCTCGCGGAACTGCCGGTTGAGCTCCCGGTGGGCCTTCGGGTGCAAGGCCATGACAATCACGCCCGAGGTGGCCATATCCAGTCGGTGCACCACTTGCACCGAGGGATAAACCCGGGCTACCCGGTAGGACAGGCTATCCCGGTGGATCAGTTCACGTCCGGGGACGGTCAGCAGCCCGCTCGGCTTGTTCAGCACGATCAGGCTGTTGTCCTGGTACAGCACTTCGAACTGGGGATCCGTGGGGGGATCGTAACGTAGCAGAACCATGATGATGGCCTCGTCCTTTACTGGTGGCTGACCACGATAAACCGAATCGCGTCCAGTTTTAAGCGGGTGTGGCTGAGCAGGCTGTCGAGCTCGTCTTTCAGCTCTTGCAGGTGAAGGATTTCGCTCTCCCGTACATTGGGGTTGACCTTGGCCAATTGTTGCAAACGCAGCAATTCTTGTCCGATGGAGTCCTGCATCCGCTCCCTGGCCTGTTCTACCAGCTCATGCATCTGCACTTCGGCCAGAGGCTGGGCACTTTGCAACAGTTGGTGGATCACGCCTTGGGAGGCATTGACCAGTTTACTGGCCAGATGGCGATTTACGGCACTGAGCTGGCGATCAAAGGACTCGAAGTTGACCTTGTCGGCCAGGTTGTTGCCATTCTTGTCAAGCAACAGGCGAATGGGGGCGGGCGGTAAAAAGCGATACAGCTGTGCGTGATGGGCCGACTCGGCCACGAAGATCAATTCCACAAACTGGGTGCCGACCGGCAGCGCCTTGTTCTTGAGAATGGCCACCGAGGTGGTACCGATTTCTGAGCCCAGCACCAGATCGATACCCCCACGGATCATGGGGTGATCCCAGCTCAGAAACTGCAGATCGTCCCGGCTCAGGGCCGTTTCCCGCTCGAAGGTGATGCTGGCGCCGTCTTCCGGCAGGCCGGGGAAATGCGGAACCAGCATCTGCTCGGTGGGACGCAGTACGATGGCGTTTTCACCCCGATCATCCTGATGCACACCCACTTCGTCGAACAGCTTGATGGCAAAGATGGCCAGGGTAGGGTCGTCGTCGGTCTCGGCAAGCTGGGTGGCCAGGTTCTGATTATGAATCACACCACTGGAATTGAGTTCCAGCAGGCGATCCCGTCCCTGCTCCATCCGGCTGTTGAGTTCCTGCGTGAGTGCGCGGGTGTCTGCGATCAACTGCTCCAGGGCGTCCGTATCCTGGCCGTGGTTGGCCAACAACTCGAGCAGGTGCTCGGCGACCTGCTGGTATACCGGCTGGCCGACGGCATTGGGCTTGCTGAAGGCATCCATGCCCTGGTGATACCAGAGGGTCAGGGCCTGCTGCGCGGTGCCTTCCAGATAAGGCAGATGAATGTCGATATCATGTCGCTGACCGATACGGTCGAGGCGGCCGATACGCTGCTCGAGCAGGTCCGGGTTAAGCGGCAGATCGAACAGTACCAGCTGATGGGCAAACTGGAAGTTACGCCCTTCGGAACCGATTTCCGAACAGATCATCACCTGGGCCCCCCCTTCCTGCTGGGCAAAGTAGGCGGCCGCCTTATCCCTTTCCAGCAAGGACATGCCTTCGTGGAACACGGTGCCACGAATACCTTCACGGGTACGCAATGCTTCTTCCAGCGCCAGGGCGACGCCGGCCTTGGCGGTGATGATGAGTATCTTGTCGTTGCGCTTGGCCTTGGCGAATTCCAGCAGCCATTCCACCCGGCTGTCGAACTGGGTCCAGGCGCTGTCGCCACCTTCAAACTGACGATAGATTTCTTCCGGATACAGGGCCTGCAGCGCTTGTGTGGCCGTATCCTGCTTGCTGCCCATCATGCCGGCAACGCGAATGGCGGTTTTATATTGGCTCGGCAATGGCAGCGGATGCAGGTGCAACAGGCGGGACGGAAAGCCCCGGATGGCATGGCGAGTGTTACGGAACAACAGCCGGCCGGTACCGTGGCGATCGAGCAGTTGGATCAGCAGACCGTGTCGGGCTTGCGGGTCGCTCAGCACGCGGCCGTCCTGCTGCTCCATAAAGGGAGCCAGCCGAGCAATGGCTGCCTCATCCAGCGGGGCATCGCTCAGCAGGGCTTCGGCTGCCTGGGCCAGGGGCTGATAGGCTTCCTCTTCGGCCAGGAAGGCGTCATAGTCGTAGAAACGCTCGGGATCGAGCAGGCGCAGACGAGCAAAATGGCTCTCATGGCCTTGCTGATCCGGAGTGGCGGTGAGCAGCAACACGCCAGGTACCTGCTCGGCCAGCGCTTCCACTACTTCGTAAGCACGGCTGGGCTGCTCTGCATCCCATACCAGGTGGTGGGCTTCATCGACTACCAGCAGATCCCAACTGGTATCCATCAGTTGCTCGAAGCGTTTACGCTTCTTGGTAATGAAATCGAGGCTGCACAGGATCAACTGTTCGGTATCGAAGGGATTGGCAGCATCGGCGAAGGCTTCGACGCAGCGTTCCTCATCGAACAGGGCAAAATGAAGGTTGAATCTACGCAACATCTCCACCAGCCATTGATGGATCAGTGCATCGGGTACCAGTATCAGGATACGAGAGGCCCTGCCCGACAACCATTGCTGCTGGATGATCATGCCGGCTTCGATGGTCTTGCCCAGGCCGACTT